>JAEUVP010000467.1 GCA_016786805.1 Chitinophagaceae bacterium
GGAGACAGGTGTGCGGATGGCCCCGATATCTTTTGCTTTGGCTTTTTCCAATAATTCCAGCAGGTACTGCTGCTGGTCAATGAAGGTATTCAGCACCGGGAACACATCCAGTTGTGGTAAAGGGCGGTGATCTTTCGGGGCATTCATTTTATTTTTCACCTGCCCGTCTGCACCGGGTTTCATCAGGTTGGTAAAATAATTACCCAGCCAGCCTGATCTGAATACAACCGTAGCATTTTTATCCTGATGCAAAGAATTCTCGATGGCTACCAGGTAGTACCGGCCATAACTGTTCAGGTGTTCCAGTACCTGCACCACATTCCATTTGCCGGCGGAAGGCTGTTCCAGTAAGCAACCGGGATCTTCCAGTTTTAATAAGGTCGCGGTTGCGATCAGTTGACGAACATCTGCCTGCAACTCATTCAGCAGGTCTGTACTAATAAATTTCTGCATGATTGATAATTTTCAACAAACCTACAGGGGCTGTATTCCGGAAATCTTGGTATTTCCCAAGATTTTCAAATCCAGTCTGAACTATAATCGTACAGATCCCAGCAATTTGCTGAAAGTGGTGGCATCCAGCCCGAGATAAGAAGCGAGGTATTTATGCGGGATAATTTGTAACACATGCGGGCTTCTGTTCAAAAGTGTCCTGAATTTTTCTTCGGCACTGAAACATTGTAATTCTATCTGCCTTTCCAACACTCCCTTCAATACAAAAGCTGTCAGTTTCAGTATCATTTTCTGAATATTAGGATATTGATCGCAGAGTTCATCAATTTGTTTATACGTGGTACGGAGAAAGCGGCTGCCAGTCAGCGTCTCCAGGAAATACGCAGAAGCTGTTTGTGTCAGGAAAGAATCGGCAACCCCGGAAAAAGAAGGCGGATACATGAATACAATAGTCGCTTCTTTTTTTTCTCCGCCTATGTAAAAAGCTCTTTGTACCCCCTCCAGTACAAAATAAAGATACCGTTCTGTTTCACCGGCGGCGGTCAGAATTGTTTTACGTTTACATTCAAACGGTTGCCAGATAGCAGTTAACGCATCCAGTTCTTCCGCCTTCAATGGGAAAGCACTGCTGATAAAACTCCTGAGTTGGTCTGTATCTGTCATTATATTTTCTATACCTCAAATATAATTTATCGGCACTGGCAAATAACACCCGCTTGCCTGAAAGAAATTTATCTTTATACCCGGATGGCAGAAACGAAAAGATATATCGCCCATTTTGACCTCGATTCATTTTTTGTCTCTGTGGAGATCCGCAATGACCCTTCACTGAAAGGGAAACCTGTACTGGTAGGAGGCTATGAACGGGGCGTGGTGGCCGCCTGCAGTTATGAAGCCCGGAAGTTCGGTATCCATTCGGCCATGCCCATGAAAAAGGCGATGCAGCTCTGCCCGCAGGCTATCGTTACCAATGCCAGCCGCAGTGATTACAGCAAATATTCCCGCTGGGTCACCGATATCATTGCTGCAAGAGTGCCCTTATTTGAAAAAGCGTCCATAGATGAATTCTATATTGACCTCACAGGAATGGATAAATTTTTTGGCGTCAGTAAATATGCTAAAGAATTACGAAAAGCAATTACCACGGAAACCGGCTTGCCGATTTCCTGCGGCTTATCATCAGCAAGATTTATCAGCAAGATGGCCACCAACGAAGCCAAACCCAATGGCTTCTTAGAAATTCCCCATGGAAAAGAAATGGATTTTTTGTGGCCACTAGGTATTGAAAAAATAAATGGCGTCGGTAAACAAACCGAACAACAACTGAAGAATTTTGGCATCTATACGATTGAAGATATTGCCAAAACGCCTATTGAGCTGATGGAAAAATATGCCGGCAAATGGGGAGAATCATTATGGCATAAAGCACATGGTATTGGCAGTGCAGAGATCACTACCGATTGGGAGCAAAAAAGCATGAGCCATGAAAATACGTTTGATACCGATTATACAGATGTAAGTTTCCTGCATAAAGAATTGGTACGCTTAACCGAAAAGACAGCTTATTCACTTCGTGAAGATGAAAAGCTGACCGGTTGTGTAACTGTTAAGATCCGTTATTCAGATTTCGAAACCACTTCCCGGCAGGAAACAGTTGACTATACAGCACTGGATGATGTATTAATTGCTAAAGTAAAAGACTTGTTCAACAAAAGCTACCAGCAAGGAAGACCCGTACGATTATTGGGAGTACGGTTCAGTCAGATGATACCTTTCACCATGCAGATGAGCTTATTTGACAATAACGTGGAGAAACTAAACCTTTACAAGGCTGTTGATGAAATTAAAGACAGGTTTGGCAGTAAACTCGTTACCAAGGCCGTTACAGTTAAAAATAAACCCGGCCAGCAAGGATAAGTGCATCCTTCTTATCTTCGTCCTCCTTAAAACAATTGTTATGTCACAAGTTTGGAAAGAATACCAGGAAAAAAATAAAGACCGTTTTCTGAGCGAAATGCTGGACCTGCTCCGCATTCCTTCTGTCAGTGCTAAAAGCGAACATAAGGCCGATATGCTGATCTGCGCAGAAGCCGTAAAAAAAAGTATGCTGGATGCCGGCTGTGATAAAGCCGAAGTAATGGCTACTGATGGGCACCCTGTTGTATATGGAGAAAAACTAATTGACCCCTCAAAGCCAACCGTATTGGTATATGGTCATTACGATGTGCAACCTGCCGAGCCACTGGAATTGTGGACCAATCCTCCTTTTGAACCAACGATCATCGATGGAAAAGT
>JAEUVP010000474.1 GCA_016786805.1 Chitinophagaceae bacterium
GATAAGATCATTTGTACCGCACCCACTTTCGCCGTGAAAAAGATCAAATGGGAGCCGGGCCTGCCGACCGACCAGGTCAATGCGATGAATGAATTACAGTATGCAAGGATCAACAAAAATCCTTTGCTCTTCACCGAAAGATTCTGGAAGGACGAAAGTTTTGATATGGTTACCGACCAGTCGCCACATTATTTTTATCATGCCACCAAGAATCAACAGTCAAAGAAAGGTGTATTGATCTCCTATACGATCGGCGAAAAAGCGGCGGTGGTGGCCAACCAAACAGATGAATGGAAGGCCAGCATGATCCAGCAGACACTGCAACCCCATTTTGGTGATGTAAAGGCATTACTGGAAAAGCAGGCTAATTATTACTGGGGTAATGATCAGTTCTCACATGGTGCTTATGCATTGTATGGAAAGGGGCAGTGGTTCCCGGTACGGAAGATTTTAAGCCGGTCACATATCCATACGCATTTTGCAGGGGAACACCTGGCCGACTGGCAGGGTTTTATGGAAGGAGCGATCAATACGGGAGAGGAAGCGGCTGGGAAAATTTAGGATCGGATAAAGAAAGTATATTATTTATTTGAGTATCCCAACGCAGCATTCCGGATCCGGATAGCTTTTTTCATATTCTTTCTCGCAGAGCCATTAAAAATAAAGCTTGTAATGATGAGCCCCGTACCCCCGGTTATAAACATCGTCTTTTGGATATTCTTGTTATTAGCTGATTTGTCAAACCCTTGTGAGAAGGTAACAATTCCTGACAAAAAGGATAGTAGATAAGTTAAATGCTGGCTTTTATATTTCTTGTAGTATTTGCCAGCTTCAGGTATTTTAGCGAACTCTTTTTTTTCATTTGGGAAAATTCTTTCCCCGTCAATATAAAAATAATAGTAAAGTTTGAAAGGGTTATATCTATAGTAAATGGAATCGCTTTTTGCGGAGTTAGTGGTATCAGGCTGGCTATACAAATTTTGAGTAAAGAGAAGTAAAAACAGCACAAATGATTTTTTCATAAAACTCATAGCAAGCAGGGTTAAAGGGTATTGACTTTAGCCGTTATAAATTTACATACTTCACCGTGATCTTTATATCCCTGTTTCTTCCCTTATCATCGGTACAGGAAATTTTGACCGGGCCTTCTTCTGGAATAAAGAATTGTTTTTCGCCGGCATTACAGCTCTTGTAAAATTTATTATTGATATACCAGTAAACTTTGCTGACATCATTGGCTGTTTTGCAAACCAATTGTAAGGGTTCTTTATTCTTTTTACTGATCAGGTACTCGGTTCCGTTCACCGGCGAGTTGATAATGGGAGCATTGCCTTTAAAGATCAGTTCGCAGTCAGCGTTGTGCGGCGGTATCTTTTCAAAGACGATCCGGTTCTCGTCCATCCAGGCCTGCATATCGGGTTCGATCACTTTAAACCATTTCTTTTTATACCCGGTTACCGGAGCACAGCTTTTGCAATACGATGTCTTCTCATCCGGGCTGATCATGATCTCTTGGCGGTTGTCGCAGGTTTTGGTGGAAGATATTAAAGGGATAAAATAGTCGGTAGCCAGGTTAGTGCAATGAAGTGCTGGCAGCAACCCGGTTTCACTGCACACCTGCCGTATATCAGCATCCTTAGGCTGGATGAACCACTCTTCATCGCTATCGTAGTCTATCGTATTAAAGATCTTGAATAATAATGGTGTTGCAATATTGGCACCACTCAGGTCGGCCACACCTACACCGGAAAAATTTCCCACCCACACACCCACCGTATAATTTTTATTATAACCAATGCTCCAGGCATCCCTGCGGCCATAGCTCGTTCCTGTTTTCCAGGCGATCTTCGGCATCCTTTCCGTTGCAGTCCAGTTTAGCGGGAAATCCGGGCGGTTCACTTTGGACAATATCTCGTTGACCATATAATTAGCCGCCGGGCTGATGACGGTGGTTTTTCTAAGGATAGTATCAGTTTGCAGAAAAGAGGGAGAGATATAAATACCATTATTGGCAAAAGAAGAGAACAGGCCAGTTAATTCTTCCAGCGAAGTACCGCAACCACCCAATATCATCGATAAGCCCAGCTTTCGCTGGTCTTTCTGTATTTGTTTGAAATTGCAACTGCCCAATTTTTGGATCAGCTTTTCATGGCCCAGTAATTTCAGCGATTTTACAGCTGGTATGTTTAAAGAATGCTCGAGGGCATATTCTACTGTGACATAGCCATTGAATTTTTCATCATAATTCTCCGGGGCATAGCCTTCATAATTCACTGCCACATCCGTGAGTACAGATTTCGGTGTCAGCAAACCCTCATCAAAGCACAGGGCATAAAGTAAAGGTTTCAGCGTACTGCCTGGTTGCCGCACAGCTGCTGCGCCATTCACCTGGCCGCCATCAACGGTATCGTTGAAATTGGAGGAGCCGAGATAACTGATGACTTTATGTGTTTTATTATCAATAATGATGACCGCAGCATTTTTGATATTCTTCAGTCGCTGGCTGCGGACATAATCTTCTACTATTTTTTCTGTTTTCAGTTGGGTGTTTAGTTCAATATTGGTTTTAATAATAGAACTTCCTTGCCGTTTGAGTTTATAGGCAAGATGTGGTACATAATGGGGCACAGTTCCTCTTGTTGCTGTTAATGGCTCTGCAAGCGCATCTTCAATTTCTTTGGTTGTAAAAACTTTGTCATCAGCAAACTTTTGCAGCCACCGGTTTCTTTCCTCCACGATCCGGTCATTGGTTTTACCGATCACCAATGAAGATGGCCGGTTGGGAATAATGCTCAGTGCCGTTATTTCTGCCAGGGATAAATGGTCCGGGTTCTTTTTAAAATAAAGGATGGAAGCAGATTTAACCCCTTCAATGTTGCCACCGTAGGGCACAAGGTTGAGGTATAACTGTAGTATCTC
>JAEUVP010000476.1 GCA_016786805.1 Chitinophagaceae bacterium
GGCAGGAAGGCTGTTCTCAATCCATCCAGTTTTGCCCGTAGAAAGAAATCCTCATGTTCTCCTACTTTCAGGTTCTCATCCCAACCTCCGATTTTTCGAATACTGGCTGTACGGCCAAGAAAGAAATTATTTACCAGGTCGCAGGGGTAGAACAAGGAAGCCCTGGGCTCTTTATCGCTTATACGAAGAGTGCAGTTATTGTTTTCAACGACAAAATTTCCAATATGGGATGATTCAAGCGGAATTTGATTGAGGTAGCGCCATGCCAGGGCCGGGGTTAGTAATATGCGGACCAGCCTCCTTACACTGTTTGCTGAAAGAAGATTGTGAAATATTCCTCCCCCGATATCGAGATGCTGTTCTTCCATTAGTTTTAATGCTTCGGACAGGTCTGTTTTTTTATGCCAGGCAAAATCATCATCAAAAAGCAGGAAGAAGGGAGTTCTTGTTTTTTCCAGCAGCGCATTTCTACCTGCTGATAATCCTGAATCAAAGGGAAGTGTATAGTAATGTATATCCAGGGAAGGGAAACGGGTGAGAATTTCTTTTTTGTACGGGAACCTGCTGTCGTCAGCGATCAATATGGATAAGCTGCATCCGGCCTTTTCCAAAGAATGAAGCAGCCGGATTAAAGATCCTTTGCGTTCAAAGGTTTTGATCAGTATACAGATATTATCATTACTTGTGCTAAGCATACTGCCTTTTTTGTTTCAATAAGAGAATTAATGCTGGTTTTATTTTGTGAAGTGCAATGAGTTTCGAGAATATGCATAGCAGGAAATAAAGCGAGATGGAAAGCAAAACGGTTATCCAGGGATTACTGGTTAATAGTTTTGCAATGACCAGAGCTCCGAAGGCAGAAAATACTGCTTTCATAAAATGGAGTATATCCGGTTGTATATTATTCAGGCGGCTATGTCTCCAGAATAAAATAAGCTGTATGATAAAACAGGCCACATAAGCAATGGCTGCACCCAGTGCTCCAGTGAAAGGGATAAGGAGTAAGTTAAGCACAATGTTTAGCAACCCGGAAATAACCGCTATCCTGAAAGTAACCAGCAACTGATCTTTTGCAAAACAAATATTCCAGTAAAAATCTGTGGCAAATTGTATAGGTATACAAACGGCGAGCAGGATAAATATAAATTCATTACCAGCGCCATATTTGTTATCCGTAATGAATCCCATCAGCGGAGCCCAGCAGCTGATCAATATTACAGGGAGGATAAGTGAAAGAACCATCTCTGTTCTGAATAATAAGCTCAGTTGAACTTGTTTTTTTGTGGTCAGGGTACCCTGGTGAGCAAATAGTCTTGAAAAAATAGGAATCAGCAAAGGAGAGAGAATCAATAAAGGCAGACGACATAATTCAAAGACCCGGTAAGCAAAACTATATTCCGCCGTTACCACCGCATTGGTGAGTATACCCAGGATGATCCAGTCGAATCTCGCTAAAACGATATTAAAGATCGTAACACCATATTGTGGCAGGGCTTCCCGGATCAGGGATTTGTACCGGCTCCAGTTAAAATACACAGGCAGTAATATCTTCCTTTGGGTGCTTATCGTTATGATGATGGCTATCAACAGTTCAATAACA
>JAEUVP010000484.1 GCA_016786805.1 Chitinophagaceae bacterium
TTCCTGTCGGAACATTACAGAGAAATAAAAAGAATTGACAGCGCCTTTTCCTACGTAACACAGGTGCATGACCTCAATGACTCACTCAACAGTAAAAGTAAGGTACGGGAGTTACAACTTATTTCCAGCGATGAACAATTCAGGCAACTGGAGCTGGCAGAAACAAAGCGGCAGGAACAAAAGAAACGGTTTCAGCAAATGCAGATGTTGCTGATCGCCATCTTTATTCCCGGCTTTTTTCTGCTCACTCTTTTATTAAACCGGATCAGGATCCATATTAAGATTATTCGTTTGCTGGGTGTACTTTCCCTGCTTTTCTTATTTGAATACCTTACCCTGCTGTTGCATCCCACCGTTGCGGAGTTAACCCATCACACCCCTGTTTACGAGATCCTGATCTTTGTGGGTATTGCGGCTGTACTGATCCCCGCACATCACCGCCTGGAACAATGGATGATTCATAAGCTGAGCCATCACCATCACAAACTTCATCATACAGAAAAGGGAAAAGAACCTGTTAGTGGAACAACTGCTGCAAAAGAAAACCCGCCCCTGGTCATTAAAAAGAAATGATAGTGGCGGGTGAAAAAATATCATGCCCGAAGTCTTAATCGGTTGTCTTAACCGGTTTAGTATCTGCCGGAATGCTGTCCATTACTTGAGCCGGAGAATCTGTGGTTGCAGGTTTGGTTTCAGTTGCTGCCGGGGTTTCTTCTTTCTTTTCCTCCTTCTTGTCATTATTACAAGCCACTATTGCTCCGGAAAGCAGTAAAGCAGCCAGAAAAAGGCGGAAAGCAGATGTTGGTTTTTTGATGCTCATTGTAGTATAGTTTAGACTATAAGTGTACGACAAGTATTGATAAATTCCAAAAAAAACTAATAATATCAAAACCCCGTCTTTCTTACCATTTTCTTAATTGTGATCGGGAAAAAATCCATTCCGGGGTGATGATGGTATCATGGAGCGAAAACCACGGATTCATTTCTTTTTCTGTGGGGTTATTAACGATATGAATATCCTGGGCCGGCATATAACTCTGTGCCAGCATAAATATCCTTTCACCATAGCTATTGATCGCTACATCCACTACGATCATGGCATGTCCTGGAAATCCTCCTTTAATAAAAACATCACCCGGCTCTATTAATTGCTGCTTATTGACTGGTACAAGTTGTCTTTCCAGGGAAGCCGATCCGCACCAGCCAAATACATTTTCCAGGTATTGTTCAAACAAACTCCGGTTGCTTCCGTCTCTCCACTGATACACTTTCTCAGCATTATCTGTAAATACAATTTCAGAGAATCTTTGTTGGGCAAATAAATATTCACTTCTGAGACGCATTACTGCATCAGCACATTGCTGAAGATCCTTTTTTCCCACGGGCATATCCAGTACCGCAAATTGTACTGACTGGTTCTTTTTCAGTGATCCGTCCCAGCAATAAACCGTTTTACTTTTTTTCAGAGTAATTTTCCGCAACCATTCCCCAAAAGAACCGGGACCGGTTTTCAAACGCTTGTACCCGGCCGGAGTCTTTATATCACTTATGGATTTGTAGTGAGCAACCAAGGGCTCATCCGCAAATTTAGCTGCCGTATCCTTTTTACTGTTGCAACTTAATACTACTGGTAAAATAGTAATTATACCAACTAACCTCATAATAGCTTATAAGAAGCATGTATTTTGAAAATCCATACTTCAGTTATAAGAATTAGTAAAATGATCTGGCTTAATTAATTCAGTATTAACCCCTATTTAAAAAATCTTATTTGAGCCATCTCATCCGGTTATGTAACTAAAGTCATACCTAAATGGGATAGTGAAGGCTACTTTTAGCCTTCAACCAATGAGAATGGAAAAGAAAAGCTCCCTTCACGCACTTTCTTCGATTACACTGCCCCGGCTTTCACCGGCAGTATGGCTTACACTGAGTTACCTTATTGTGAGTATAGCCTGGATAATCTGGAGTGATTCAATTGCCGCAAAACTTTCTAATTCTGATTACTACTATCTGACCTTTGAAAATATACAGGTTGCAAAAGGCATTTTTTTTGTATTCCTTTCTGCCACCTTACTTTTTTTCCTAAGCAGAAAGTTTTATACAGGTATCCATAAATCATACGAACAAAAAGAAAGCATAGAAAAGAAGTTCAATGTACTGAATGAAATGGCCCGGGAAGGTGTTATTGATTATAACTTTAAAGAAGAAAAGGCCATACTCAATGATAAAATGAAATTTTTCTTCCCTTCCATTGGCAATACCATCAGCAATTTCTGGGAGGTATATCAAACCAGGATTCACCCGGAAGACCTGCAGAAGCAGATTGCTGAATTTGATGAGATTATAAATTCCCTCAAACAAACCTGGCAAACTGAATTCCGCCTGCTGGGTACTGATGGAAAATATTACGCTGTTATCAGCAATGCCTACATTATCAGGGATAAGGAAACGGACGAACCGGTGCAACTGATTGGCGCCATACAAGATATAAGTGAATTGCGCAGGCTCCAAAACCAATACGCCGGGCAACAGTTAAAACATAAACGAACTCTGGCTGCCTCCATTATCAGGGCGCAGGAAATAGAAAGAAACCGCTGGGCAGAGGAATTGCATGATAATGTTTGCCAGATACTTTCAGTAGCTAATCTTTACACTTCCGATATTTGTTCTACGCCTGGAAACGCAAACACAATGGCCCCGGAAGTAAAGAAACTGATCATGGAAAGTATCCATGAAATAAGGCAACTCTCTGCAAACATTAAAACCCCTTCCTTCAATAAAGAAACACTACTGGAATCAATTGAACGGCTGGCTGCGAATATCAACAGGGTAAAAACAGTACACTTCACACTAATAACAGCCCGGTTTGCCGAATCGAAACTCTGCCCTGAACAAAAACTGATGATCTATCGTATCGTACAGGAACAATTTAATAATATCATCAAGTATGCCGGGGCCAGTGAAGTTGAAGTAAGGTTAGCCATTGCGGAAAACAGTAATATTGAAATTAGCATCAAAGACAATGGAAATGGTTTTGATACAGCACAGATCAAAACAGGCATTGGACTAAGAAATATACAAAGCCGCCTGCAGGTATATAACGGCAATATGAACATCCAATCTTCACCTGGCCAGGGATGTGAACTGGCAGCTACATTCAAACTCGCAATTGCATAATCATTCAATACCCAAATTTATAACCCCGTGTACTACTTCCGGCAAGTTTATAATCGTCTTTAAAAATGACGGCTACGTTAAAGCTGCCTGCTTTTACGTAGCTTGAGGATATGGGCGACTTCAAAATCATCATTTTTATCATGGCCATCCTGATCAGCCTGACAGCGATTGCCAACAAAAGAAAACTTCCCTATCCTATTCTTTTAGTAATTGCAGGGCTGATCATTGGGTTTGTACCACAATTACCCAATCTTTCGTTAGACCCGGATGTGGTATTCGTCATTATACTTCCACCACTATTATATGATGCCGCTTCAAAAACGTCTTGGCATGAATTCAGGACATCCATCAGGCCCATTTCAGCATTAGCGATCACACTTGTTTTTTTCACCACTGTAGCAGTAGCTGTTACAGCTCACTACCTGATACCAGGTTTTAGCTGGCCGCTGGCATTTGTATTAGGGGCTGTTGTTTCTCCACCCGATGCAGTAGCCGCATCCGGGATCATCAAAGGATTGGGATTAAACAAAAAAGTAATTACCATACTGGAAGGTGAAAGCCTGGTCAATGACGCTTCTGCCCTGATCGCTTACCGGTATGCTGTAACAGCAGTTACCACCGGCACTTTTGTTTTTTGGCAAGCGGGGCTCCAGTTTTTACTGGTGGCAGGGGCAGGCATTGCTATCGGTGTTGCCACTGGCTATTTATTTGTGCTGGTACACAAAAAAATAGAGAACAACCCGGTTGTTGAAACAAGTCTCACCCTGCTATCTCCTTTTATCTCTTACCTGGCCGCTGAAAATTTTCATATGTCGGGAGTACTGGCAGTTGTAAGTACAGGGCTCGTTATCTCCTGGAGATCGCCTGAAGTTTTCTCCTACCAGACAAGGATGCGGACAAAATTAGTATGGGATACCCTGATATTTTTATTACACGGGTTTGTCTTTATGCTTATAGGTCTCCAGTTGCCTGCTATCATTAAAGACATGGGTAACTACCCTTTTACGGAGATACTGGGCTATGGTCTCCTGGTAAGCCTGGTAACAATTCTTGTTCGCATTATATGGGTATTGTCGGGAGCTTACTGGCTTAATATTTTTCAGCGAAGAAAAAACCGGGCTGATACAGACCTGAAAAAAGAGACTGATGAAACCTGGAAAAATGTACTGGTTGTAGCATGGACGGGAACGAGAGGCGTGATATCATTAGCAGCCGCACTGGCATTACCACTTTTTTTACTGGACGGAACCCCATTTCCAAAAAGGCATTCTATTATATTCCTGACTTTTGTAGTCATTTTCGTCACATTGGTGGTACAGGGACTTTCCCTGCCGCTGCTTATCCGCTGGTTAAAAATAAAACCCCAGGATAATAAAAATGCAGAAGAAAGGGAGCTGCAACTATTCCTCACTACAAGTACCCTACATTTTATTGAAGAAGACCTAGCGATCAACCTGGACAGCAAATCACAAGAACTGCTAAAAAAGAAATACGAAGGATTGATCATGGACCTCACGAAAGAAATTCGCCGCTACAAAAAAGCTAAACGCAATGATGAAATTATTAAACCCCCTCCGCAAGATAACCTGCTGAATGCACAATTACAGATCAGCAGGTTCAAAAGAGAATTGTTGCTGAAGTTGCACAAAGAAGGAGACTTCAGTGATGCTGCTATCCGGCAGGTAGAAAGAGAATTGGATATTGATGAACTGAAACTAAATCTCCAGGTCCCCAAACAGGAATAAACAAAGCCAGGAGCCGGCAAAATAACCTGTTTTTATAGTACAAAAAAACCACCAGCACTTGCTGGTGGCCTATAATGGAAGGGAGGATTATGGTTGCTCGACGTTTTGTGTTCATTCAGGCAGCGAACTGCGGTATATAGAAAAGCCTTAATTACCTCCCTTCTTAACCGTCCAGGTCAATATTTAAGTCTTCTATTAAAGAAGAAGGATCAATAACAAAATAACAATGATGATGGCTCCCACTGAAAGATAAACGCCACCACTAAGGGCTTTCATTTCTTTCTTCATTTCCCTTACTTCCTTGCGTAAATTTTTCTTCTCCATCCTGGTCAGCTCCGATTTATCCATACTGCGGATCTCCTCCAGCCGCTGGGTCAATTGCTGCACTCTTACATTTTCCGTTTTAACAGGGTCTTTTACTGTTGCAGTTTCCGGAACAATGGCCGCCGCAGTTGCCGGCAAAGCAATAGCCATCAATACAAAAAGAGAAGTTGTACGTATAAGTTTGGAGATTGTCATTATGTGGGTTTTTAGATGATTGTAGAAGCCCCGGTAAGTTTTGGCCGTATCAGGGCATTTTGATCGCCACATAAAGATGAGCAGCTTTACTGACTAAAGCATTACAGGACTCTATACAAATGTTACATAATTCACACATTAAAAAAGAGATAGCTCTTTTTTACACTTAGCTGGCTATGACTAAGGAAATAGTCATCCCAAATCCCGTTAATTAAACTTACTTTCACCAAGCAAGTGTCAAACAAGCATCAATGACACCATCGCTTTCCTTCCTCTAAGCCTGGCACCCTTACTAAAAAAGTCCTTTGAAATTACACATTAAAAATATGGTTTGCATCCGCTGCAAAATGGTGGTCAAAGACGAATTGGCCAAACTGGGACTGAATTATACCTCCGTGGATTTAGGTGAAGCCGATATCAAAGAAAATATTTCCCAGGAGCAGCATGAAAATTTAAAAGCTGCTCTGCTAAAATCGGGACTGGAACTCATGGATGATAAGAAAAGTGTGCTGATCCAGAAAATAAAAAATGTTATTATTGAACTGGTACATTATTCTGAAGAGCCATTGACTATTAACTTATCAGATTTCTTAAGCCAGCTACTGAAACATAACTATACTTATCTTGCCAATCTCTTTTCCGAGGTACAGGGCACTACCATTGAAAAATTCTATATAGCTCATAAAATTGAAAGGGTTAAAGAATTACTGGTTTATAATGAACTTAACCTGACTGAGATCGCCTACCAGATGCATTATAGCAGCGTGGCTCATCTTTCAGCCCAATTCAAGAAAGTTACCGGGCTTACACCCTCCCACTTTAAGCACCTACGGGATAAACGGCGGAATATGCTTGAAGACATGTGAATCATGTAACTACGCTTTGTTATAATATAACAGTTTTCTTATCCGCTGGCACTAACTTTAGTGTTGCTCCCGTTTAACGCATAGCTTATGACAACACTTTACTTCTTGCTTCCTGTTATATTTCTGGTCACCCTTTTTTCGATCAGGATTTATATTTCCGGGAAGAAGAATATCCCAGCTGCTTTATATATGGAAGCACTCCGCAATGAAAACAGCGGAAAACTGGAGGCAGCAGTGATCACTTATGAGAACGCATTACAGGAAGTGCAAAAAGTAAGATTTCCGGATATTACACTGCGAAATAAAATAATTGACCGGTTAAAAGTGCTGCATACCATTATCGAATACAATAACAGTTTTCATTTCACCAGGTAGACCACCTGTATCCTTCATAAGTA
>JAEUVP010000508.1 GCA_016786805.1 Chitinophagaceae bacterium
TGCCCTCGCAATTCTCGTCTTCACATTCGGTGAGCGATGCAGAACAATTAAGCATCAACCTGGATAATCCTTATGATATTGTCCCGATTAAAAACATCTATGAGAGTTTCTTAACTGAACTGAAACCCGTCTTTAAAGATGCCCCTTTCGGGTTGGCGGAAGAAAATATACAGGCAAGAACAAGAGGAAACCTGCTGATGGCTATCGCCAATAAATTTGGCTATATACTTCTCAATACTTCCAATAAAAGCGAATTGGCGACCGGCTATGGCACATTGTATGGCGATATGGCGGGAGGTTTGGCCGTATTAGGTGATACGTATAAAACACAGGTATATGCCCTGGCAAAATATATCAATAAGCACAAAGAAATAATCCCGGCTCATATCATCAGCAAAGCACCATCGGCAGAGTTAAGACCCAATCAAAAAGACAGTGACAGCCTGCCCGAGTATGATACACTGGACCGGGTATTGTATGAGTATATTGAAATGAGAAAAGGACCAAAAGAGATCATTGCAAAAGGCTACGATGCTGCCCTGGTGACAAGAATTTTAAAACTGGTCAATACCAATGAATATAAGCGAAACCAGTTCTGCCCGATCATCCGTGTCAGCTGTAAAGCGTTTGGCGTGGGAAGAAGGGTGCCGATCGTTGGAAAATATTTAAGCTGAACAGCAGCAATGAAAAAAGCGAATCACCTGATTCGCTTTTCTTTTTATAGCGCTACTAAGCAGAATTAGTGAATAAATGTTACCACGGCCACTTGCCCGCTGATGGTTTGTGACAATACCAATTGTGTTTCAGATAAGGTGACAATATTGAAAGTGCCGCTACCGCCGGTAAAGAACGTGGCAGAAACATTTAAAACCGTTTCACCACCGGTAAAATTCCAGGTAAAGGGACTGGTTTGAGGATCACCTCCATTACATTTTGTAGTTCCTTCATCAGCTGTTCCGGTCCCGGTACTAACAAAAGCCAGGATATTATCTTTCTGACAGGTTTGTAATAAAGGGCCAGCATCAATACCTCCAACAGTAGCAGTGCTGAATCTCCAGGTACCTGTACTGATCAATTCTGTTTTTGTTTTCGGAGCAGGAGGTGTTTCATCTTTTCCGCAGGAAGGCAGGATACATAAGATAATAGCCATACCTGTAATTGCTAAAAGGAGTTGTTTTTTCATGATCGTTGGATTGTTGTACAAAATAGACATTGTTTCCGGGGTTTAAAACGGGATACTACGCAAAAATATTGCCGTATTTTCCGCCGTTCGTCATCCCGGCAAATTATTTGCATACAGCAAGTTCGTATTTTGTGTCACCATAAATATTCTCCATGCTGAAAACCGCAGAAGATATCCGGCAGCTGAACGAACGTATCAGCCAGGCCGGCCAGTTCACCGATAAATTAAGGGAAGAGATCAGCCATGTGATAGTCGGCCAAAGCCATATGCTTGACCGCCTGTTGATTGGTCTGCTGAGTAATGGCCACGTTTTACTGGAAGGAGTGCCGGGACTGGCCAAAACCTTAACCATTAAATCGCTGGCGCAGGCGATACATGCAAAATTCAGCCGTATCCAGTTTACTCCCGACCTGTTACCTGCCGATGTGCTGGGTACGATGATCTATAACCAGCAGCGCAATGAGTTCGTCGTGCGTA
Source organism: Chitinophagaceae bacterium (assembly GCA_016786805.1). GTDB lineage: Bacteria > Bacteroidota > Bacteroidia > Chitinophagales > Chitinophagaceae > CADEDV01. The sequence goes on from JAEUVP010000508.1 coordinate 1,661, forward strand.
AAGGACCCATCTTTGCCAATTTTATCCTGGCCGATGAGATCAACCGGGCCCCGGCCAAAGTACAATCTGCTTTGCTGGAAGCCATGCAGGAAAGACAAGTAACAATTGGCGATACATCCTATAAACTGGATGAACCTTTTTTAGTATTAGCAACGCAAAACCCGCTGGAGCAGGAAGGAACCTACCCGCTACCGGAAGCACAGGTGGATCGCTTTATCATGAAAGTGGTGGTGGATTATCCAAAGATGCATGAAGAGCAAATGATCATCCGGCAGAATGTGCAGGGATTAACAGTACCTGCTATTAAACAGGTTGTTTCAGCACAAGAGGTGATCAACGCCAAAGACCTGACCCGCCAGATCTATATGGATGAAAAGATCGAGCAGTATATACTGGATATTGTTTTTGCAACCAGATTCCCGGAGAAGTATTCATTAGAGCGACTGAAGCCGCTGATCTCGTATGGGGGATCGCCGAGAGCCAGTATCAACCTGGCGTTGGCCGGAAAGGCACAGGCTTTCTTAAATAAAAGAGGATTTGTGATACCTGAAGATATCAGGAGTATTGCCAAAGATGTATTGCGCCATCGTATCGGGTTAACCTATGAAGCGGAAGCTGAGAATGTGAAAGTGGAAGATGTGATCGAGGATATCATCAAACAGATCAACGTACCATAAGCCTTGCTGACGACCAAAGAAATATTAAAAAAGGTCCGGGAGCTGGAGATCAAAAGCAAGAAGCTGACCAGCGACCTGTTCACCGGGGAGTACCACAGTGCTTTCAAAGGGAAAGGAATGTCCTTTAAGGAAGTGAGGGAATATTCAGCCGGTGATGATATCCGCTTTATTGACTGGAATGTATCGGCAAGAATGGGGCATCCTTACAGTAAACTGTTCGAGGAGGAAAGGGAACTCACCGTGATGCTGCTGGTGGATATCAGCCCGAGCTCTTTATTTGGAACCGTACATGCACGGAAAAAAGATATCTCCACGGAGATCGCAGCTGTATTAAGTTTTTCAGCAGTGAATAATGGCGATAAGATCGGCGTTATTTTTTACAGCGATAAAGTGGAAGGATATATCCCACCCAAAAAAGGCCGTGAACATGCTTTGTTCATTGTGCGGAATTTGTTGAGTAAAGAGCCAAAGGGAACCGGGACAGCGGTCAGCACCGCACTCCGGTATTTTAATAATGTAACAAGGCAGAAAAGTATTGCATTCATATTAAGCGATTTCCTTGATGCCAATTATGAAGATGCTTTGCGGGTGGCCAGTAAGAAACATGATATCATTGGGATGAAACTCTATGATAAAATGGACCAGCAGTTACCCGACGCAGGCCTGTTGCAGGTGACGGATGCCGAAGGCGGCGCTACCAAATGGGTAGACAGCAGTAATGCATATGTGCGGTATAATTATGAACAGGAATTTTTCAGGGTAACAGCATATAGTACACAAACCTTTAAAAAAGCAGGCAGCGACCTGCTGCATATCCGGACCGATGAAGACTATGTGAAAGTATTACAGCGATTCTTCCTCAGCCGGAATAAATGAACCACCACCCGATCCATGATCCAGCCGACAATCAATAGAATTTT
>JAEUVP010000515.1 GCA_016786805.1 Chitinophagaceae bacterium
AAGAGATAGCTGTATCTTTTTCTTTTCCTCTTCCAGTTTTACGAGGAATTCGTCATTCTTTTTTTTCTGCCAGTCAGCCGCTTTGCTCCGCAGTTCTTTTTCCACTTCCTCCCGGATGGCGTCACTGGGTTCAAACTGGTGGCCACAATTCGGACATTTTATTTCTGTTGCCATTACTACCTGATGTTTGCTTCAAATCTAAAGTAAAAATGCGACCTGTAATTAAACAACCCGGTTTTTGGTTCCGGCAAATACCAATAGCCGGATTTATTGCCTTTGGGAGCAATAGCGCAGGGATCCAGGCCGTTATAAACTGCATTTTATCTTAACAATATTTTGGTAGCCGCCTGCTTTTGAATCTGCGGGTAGTTTTAGATTTTGTGTAAGCAGTTCACTGTACAGTTCATGATCCATCACCAAAAAAACAACCCTATGTTTAAAAATCTACTTACTACTGCCTGGCTGACTATTCTTCTGGGTGCCTGCGCCTCTACTTCCCGCAATAGTCAACCAGTTATTGATGAAACAAGACTACCACAACCGGGTATTCACGCTGATTTGAAACCGGATTCATTGACAAATCTGCCACGGACCGAAGAAGGAGCTTTTCTGTTAGCGCCGGGATTTTATGAAGCAGAGTTTAAGACCTATTGCCTCCAACCCGGCACACCCGATCCTGCTCCCAATGATGCATATTTACAGGCACCTATGAGTGGTTATCGCAAAGAGATCGTGGAAACGATCTTATATAATTCCCGCAGCAAGCCCGGTATTCCGCAACGCAATGTGCAGTTGTTATTATGGTCAGTGGTGAGTAAATCGGATTTTAATAAACTTCCTTCCGTAGTGCAGTCAGACGCAAGGCAATTACTAAGCTCCAAACAAATATTCGAATTACAGGGTGGCGTAATGGGAGTGGTGAAAAAATTTTCGAATACAGTTCCGGCAGGTGTAATGGGTGGCAATAACGGTATAAAAAGATTGTTTGACGCAGGTGCATCTTCTTATGAAGCCTATGAAAGAATTGCTGTTTTAAGGGAGCCTGCAAAAATCAAAAAGTCCGGGTTTAAAAACGATCAATGGTATAAACAGGGGCAAAATTATTATGTGCGGCATTTCCCTGTTAGTTACCAAAAAGTAAGAATACAAGTTTATGTACCTGCAGGGATAACAGATTCTACCGGGAGAGTCAACGGTGAATATTTAGTATTTGATCCAACCGGGTTGCAAACCGTTCCCGCCAACTCGAATGCACAGCGACTGGGTATCGGCGGCCCGGTACTGGATATTGTGAAAGTGGTGATCAAAATCAACAAAGCAGCTATCCCTCCCAAACGGTTACCCGATAGCAAACCCAAAGAGAAAATACCTTCCAAGACTTAGTAAATTTTGACAAACAATTGGAAATTAAAAAGCCTTGCAAAATCTGCAAGGCTTTTTAATAAGTGCCCAAGACTGGATTCGAACCAGCACACCCTTTCGGGCGCCACCACCTCAAAGTGGTGCGTCTACCAATTTCGCCACCTGGGCAACTTTAAGGACTGCAAATGTAAGCGGTTTTATTTTTTCAGCACAATTCTGAACGTAGTTCCTTTTCCAATTTCTGAATGTTTGACAAAAATATTGCCCTTGTGGTATTGCTCCACAATGCGGCGGGATAAACTAAGGCCCAGGCCCCAACCTCTTTTCTTGGTGGTAAAACCGGGTTTGAAGACAGTATTTATATGCTGTTTGGAAATGCCTTTGCCCGTGTCTACCACATCAATAATGATCTCTTCCCTCGCGGATTGTATATCCACATGAATGGAGCCTTTGCCTTCCATAGCATCCAGCGCATTTTTGAGCAGGTTTTCAATCACCCAGTCAAATAATGGGGCCGAAATTTTTGCTATGATTACCGATGCACCGTTTGTATTCATAGAGAAACGGATCTTGCCAGGAGCTCTCTTTTTGATATAATCCATCATGCTGCTGATCTGTTTCACCAGGTCCATTTCTTCCAGTTGCGGGGTACTGCCGATTTTACCAAACCGGTCCGATACCAGCCGCAGGCGGTTCACATCCTTTTCGAGTTCATGAGCAATTTTTTCATTTTCCGGATTTTCCTTTAGCATTTCCACCCATCCTTCCAACGACGAAACCGGGGTTCCTAACTGGTGGGCCGTTTCTTTTGCCATACCTGCCCATACCTGGTTTTGAACAGAACGATAGCTGCTGCGCAGGGCCATTACAGTAACAACAATAAAAAGGCCAACAATGAGCAGTTGGATCAGGGGATAGATTTGTACTTCATTCAATAAACGGGTATGCCCGTAATAGTATTTGTTGATCTTGGTAGAATCAGAGGGGTCGGTATAGATAATGGGTGTACTGTTGATCGATTTCAGGTCAGCCAGTTTTCGCTGCAGGTAATCCTTGTCAGTAATGACCTTTGCAGAATCGAGATTGACAAAACTGGTGATACTGTCTTTTTCATTTGTTTCAATGATCGGGATATCTGTGTTATCCAGCATGATCTTAGAAGGCAGCCTTGTATCTGTAATCCCGGGGTCCAATAATGATTTACTCGCCTCCACCCATTGCTCTACTTTCAGACGTTCCTGGCCTGCAATTTTCCGAGCCAGGTATTGCGAGTAGAATATAGTGCCGATCACGATCAGGATAGCAATGGCTGCCAAACCAGTCCTCCAGTTAATCATTTGCTGAAACATGCTCCCAATTTAATGAGTATAAACCTCGTTCCCTTATTTTTGAACAAATATTTTACTGACATTGAATTCCTTACCTAAAGCAGCTGTTGTTATTCTTAACTGGAACGGGAGAAAATTCCTTGAACAATTTCTGCCCGCCGTGCTGGCAACCACTTATGGCAATTATGAAATAATTATTGCAGATAATGGCTCCTCTGATGATTCTGTTCGTTTCCTTCAGCAAACCTACCCTCAGATCCGCATCATCCTGCTGGATAAAAATTATGGGTTTGCCAAAGGATATAATGAAGCATTAAAACAGGTACAAGCCGAGTATTATGTGTTATTGAATTCTGATGTGGAGGTAATACCCGGCTGGTTAGAACCGATGATTGAATTGCTGGAGAAAGATAAAACCATTGCTGCCTGTCAGCCCAAAATACTTTCATTTGCCAATAAGAAGATATTTGAATATGCCGGGGCTGCCGGTGGCTGGCTGGATAAGTATGGTTACCCTTTTGCAAAAGGAAGGGTGTTTGATATTTGTGAAGAAGATCACGGACAGTATGACCAGAGTGAGCCGATTTTCTGGGCCAGTGGTGCATCGCTGTTTATCCGTTCCACTGTTTTTCATGAATCAAAGGGATTTGATGAATACTTTTTTGCCCACCAGGAGGAGATCGATCTTTGCTGGCGCATACAACTGGCGGGGTATAAAATATATTCCTGCCCGGCATCTGTTATTTACCATGTGGGCGGGGGCACATTACCAAGAGGCAACTCGTTGAAAACTTACCTCAACTTCCGCAATAACCATATCATGTTATCCAAAAACCTTCCGCTGGCAAAGAAGTTATGGATCATCCCGGTCAGGAATTTGCTGGATGCCGTATCCGCATGGAAGGGTTTATTATCGGGTGATGGCGGTTATTTTATTGCCATTCTAAGGGCTCATGCAGCTTTTATAAAATGGTGGCTTTTCTATAAGCATAAAAGTATTTTCCCGGCAGGCAGGGAAGCTACTCTTTCTGGTTATCTGCAGAAGAATATGGTGTGGCAGCATTTTGTAAAAAAGAAGAAGAAATTCACCGAAATTGTAGAGAAAACGGGTTGAATATTTATTGTGAACCCCTATTTTTGCAACACAAATTTTTGATATGGATCGTCAGGCAGAATATCATGAGGAATTACAAAAAGTACAGGATAAGGACTTTGCCCATAACTGGGTATCCTCTTCCGGCTTCCTTTTTTACCTGCAGGTAGCCTGCATTGTGGCTTTTGTTTTTGGTAGCTGCTATATGCTTTCTACCAAGCGATTTGCCAAAACAGAGGTACCTGTTCAGGAGAGCAGCCAGTACACTCCCAAGTACAAATAATTCAGTAAAAAATTTTTTTGCAAAAGGCTCAATGCCTATTTTTGCAACCCTTTAGTTCTTTATAAGCCGGGCGTATAAACCGGCAACGAATCTGCGGAAGTAGCTCATTTGGTAGAGCACGACCTTGCCAAGGTCGGGGTGGCCGGTTCGAGCCCGGTCTTCCGCTCAGCAAAAGTCCTCTTGCCCCACAGGCGGAGGATTTTTTTTAATAGCACACTCTCACAAGTTTGCCCTGGTGGTGAAATTGGTAGACACGCAGGACTTAAAATCCTGTGGCCAGCAATGGCCGTATCGGTTCAACTCCGATCCGGGGCACTAAAAAGGGATCAGTAATTACTGATCCCTTTTTTTTATAGCGTTCTTTTTTCAAACCGCCCCGTTCGTTTCTTTAACCGGATACGGAATACAACTGCTGCTGCCGCAGGAACCGGTTTCCGGTCCTTATTTTCATTTGCATGATCTGGTAATGCTGTCTGGCTTACCATGAGCGGGGTGAATTTATCAAACATTTTTTGCAGGGCTTCCCGGGCTTCCCCATTTTTCAATTCTTCAAAAAGCCCCCATGCGATCACACTTTGCCAATTGGCCATATTTTCCATGTGATCCGTTTCAAAGCATACTTCCGGGTTCTTCCGCATCATTTCCAGCTTCAGGCCATCACGGCTATGACAAATAATATCCCCGTTATCATAAATGTAGGTAACAGGAACAACATAGGTAATTCCACCAGCATGACAACCCAGGCGACCAACCAACTGTGTGTTCAGTAAGCTGTCAATCTGCTTATCATTTAATTCGCCCAGCATAACT
>JAEUVP010000531.1 GCA_016786805.1 Chitinophagaceae bacterium
ATACCGAAGATGCAAAACTTCCTGAATTCATTTGAGATCAAACCTTTTGTTTACGGGGAAGTGAAAGAAAGAAAAGATACTTCTTTATACTTCACCGTGAAAAGCCCTGTTTTCCCGGAACAGAAAAAGGAAAAATTGGACATGCCCCGTTTCAATTATTTTGGTGGTTATGGTGATGATGAAGAGGAGGAAACAGAAAAAGATATGCTGGAAGGCGGTGCTTACCGCAGCAAAGTGATCAGTAATGATACCACCGGTGAGAAAATATATGTATCATTCTATAAGTCGCCCCGCTATTTCTACACAAAAGACAGCAGCCGGCTGGATGACGATACGGAATCCGTTTCTTTCCGGGGCGATTCCACCTGGATCGTCCGGTATAAAAAGAAATATGAGCTGCCCAATAAAATGAAGGTTTGGGAGACCATTCTTTCGGATACCGGCAGTAGCCGCACCCTGTGGACAAAAAGATATTATAAAGATGGAGTGGGGTTTTCATTGACAACACAATCTGATACATTGAGTCAGCCCAGTGTATTTGTAAAATCGTTTTATGAAACCTTTGCACCCGCTGATACATTAAAAGGGATCAACCCATTCGAGAAGAAATCAGCTGTTTTCTTTGCTGATTTTATGAGCCACGATAGTGTATTACACAAAAGGGCAGTAAAGAATATTGCAACCATCGATCTTGATTCTTCTGACTTCCCTCAATTAAAGAAAGCAATTGCTTCACTGACCTGGGAAGAGAAAAAATACCTGGACACCAAAAAGGCTTTGATCGGTAAGCTGGATGACATTAAAACAAAAACTGCGGCCGATTACCTGAAGGAACTCTATTATGCTGCCGGCGACACGGTCGATATTCAGTACACAGCACTGGAAACATTATTGCAGCAGCAAACGCAATATGCCTACAACCTATTCAGGGATATAGTAACGGTTGAACCACCTGTGCTGGAAAAAAGCGGGAAGGGATATACGATGTATCCGCCCTTGTCAGCACTCCGGAATTTTAACCTAGATGGGGACTATTTCGGCGGCTATAAAGATGGGGATTTTCTCCGGGAGCTTCATGACTCATTGCAGCTGACCCGTACCATTTTACCTGACCTGTTGCCTTTGCTGAACCTGGACGATTATAAAAATCCCATGATGCAATTACTCGGGCAAATGGTGGACAGCAACCTGGTGAAACCAAAAGATTATGAACTCTATTTCAGCAAATTCTTTATTGAAGCCAAACAGGAATTAAAAAAACAAGCTATTGCAGAAAAGAAAGCCGCCATCGAAAAAGCAGAAGAAAGTAAAACAGATAAAAAGAAACCCGCTTACCTGGATTATGAAGAGAAAGATGCAGGCAATGACGACCTGAGCCTCTATGCTACTTTGTTGTTGCCCTACTGGGACAGTAAGCCCAATGTGCAGCCGTTGTTACAACAGATGCTGCAATCGAACGATAAACGGCTTAAGTATAGTACTCTCTTACTGATGATGAGAAATAATAAACCTTACCCGGATAGTTTACTGACTTATTTCGGCAGCCTGGATGAATTCAGGTATGAATTGTACAGCGACCTGAAAGCAATAAAGCAACTGACTAAATTTCCGGCAAAATATAATAACCATCTTGACCTGGGCAAGAGTAGCCTGGTGGGTTCACAATCGTATGGTAAGCCGGACACATTAGCCTATGTGGACAGGCTCCCGGCTGAGTATAAAGACAAAAAAGGTTTCTTTTATTTCTTCAAGTATAAAAGTAAAAAAGATGATGCAGGCTGGAAGCTGGCCATCGTTGGCTTAGTGCCGGAGGATTCACGTAAGTTTGAATTTGATGAGAAAGATAAATTTCCTTCATTTACTTCAATAGTACCCGGATGGAATACCAGCTTTAAAGGTAGTGGCGAGTACAACTTTACAAGCTTACTGGATAAAAAGATCGATGAAGAAGAATCACTCA
>JAEUVP010000458.1 GCA_016786805.1 Chitinophagaceae bacterium
AAAAAGTGGCAAAGTACCACCCATCGTCGGCTGCAGCACTACCTGGTCCCGGGCTGCCATCTTAACTGCTGCAACCACTTTTTGTATAATGGGCAGATCCATGGATGTCCGTTGTGCATTTACACCATCATTTACGGTTACTACTTTGATGATCTTTGCATTTTTCTCTCTTTCTTCATCCGTTGGCTCACTACTGGTTATATAATAACCTGCTGCTTTAATATGATCGATCACTTTTTGTTGCTGCCGCTTCCAGTCATTGCCCAATACCAGTCTCAGATCAAGAACAGCCGTTGCATACGTGGGTATTTGATTGGAAGCCATCTTGCCCACATTACCGCTTTGCATGCCATTAATATTTAAGGAAGGCTGGTTGATCGCTTCGCTTAATGATACGCCCTGCATATCCGTAGTACTGATCCCCAGCTCTCTTTTCATTTGTTCATCAACGGAGGGGACATCACCTAACGATTTTTTTTCAGAAGGAGATAAGGGGGTTACATCGTCATAAAACCCTTTTATGGTCACCCTCCCGTTCTCATCCTTCATAGAAGATAACAATTTTGCCAGCATCATGGCCGGGTTAGGGGCCCAGTTTCCGTAGTGACCGCTATGCAACGGTCTTTTGGAGGCATACACGGTAAGTTCAAGATTGACGTCACCACGAACGCCAAATACAATTTGCTTTTTGCCTGACTGGTGAACAGGTCCGTCACAAATGATCCAGAGGTCTGACTGGAGTAAGGATTGGTGCTTTTCCAGTATTTCATGAAGATGCGGGGAACCGGCCTCTTCTTCTCCTTCAAAGAAAAATTTAAGATTATAGCTGGGGGTAAGTCCGCTTTTTTTAATAGCATCATACGCATTGATAATGGCACTGATGCCTGCCTTGTCATCAGCAGCTCCGCGGGCATAGATCCTCCAGTCATTTTGATAACTGCCGTCTGCGGGAAAAGGAATAGCCGTGCCACCTTTATTGATGGCAGCAGAAAATAATGTTGGCTGAAACGGAACAAGTCCTTTTGCCCATTGTGCCGGGTTAACAGGCTGCCCGTCATAATGAGCATAAAAAATAAGGGTTTGTGTGGCACCGGGAACAGTTACTTCACCATATACAGCCGGTGGTACGCCGGCCTTGTTGGCCTTTAAAAGCTGCACTTTTTGAATACCCTTTTTGGTCATCATGTCCATAATGAACTCCGCATTCTTTTGCTGACCGGCAGGGTCAGCAGCCACATTGGGCAAATAGAGAAATTCCGAAAACTCTTTGATGATGCTGCCGGCATTTTCAGTGCCGTATTTTTTGATGGCCTGGACTTCAGCTGGTTGTGCTGAAACGGGTTCATCCAGCAAAAAGCTTACAAGAAAAAAGAAGAAATATTTTTTCATACAATACAATTAATGCTGCTGTTAGTAGGGACGATGAAAGATGTTGTTGATGGCATTATGTGCAAACTTGATGGATTTGAGTCAGATATGGAATTAATATTCCGCCCGCCGGAGCCGCTGCTGCTGTTTTGTATTGATGAAGTTAAGAACTAAAGCTCAAATTTGTTTGTCCAGCTAGACTGGTTATAAAACCTTTAGTTGTACGCCGTCATTCTGTATGTCGCTGTAATTTGTCCACAGCAATCTTATATTTTTTCAAGTAAGATTCAGGAAGTAACTCTTTTTCTGTCCTGTCAATGTATTTAATGAAGTTTACATAGTCCCTTTGTGCCCAGGCTTTGTCAGCACCTTGAATATTTTGCGATTGAATTATTTGCCTTGAATACTCTCTCGATTGACGTTCAGAAAATTCAGTAAGCTCTTTAAACACTTTTTTGTCACCTGACACGATAAGTTTTCCAGAAGTTTCTAAAAATGAGATCAAATTTTCGATTGTTAGCGTCGACTGAAACTGAAAACTGTTGTCCTTAAAAACTTCTTTTATAGCAATTGGTGTCAACTCGATTAATGATTTTGAATTTTGTCCAACATGAGTAAAAAATAAATACTCAAGGTTAGCATAGGCAACTGTTATAACTGTTGAATTTGTTGAATACTTAATAAAATGTTGTTCTTTATATACAACTAAAAAATTATTGTCAGTGAGAAATTCAGTGAGCGGATATATTGTTTGTTCAAAATTCATAAGAGGTCCGTCCTAATGAAATACAGCCTCCTGGACTTACCCTATTTGGTGTTATGTAAGCCGGGACTGAAGCTGAGTAAAGATATGAAGATGAATATATATTCTATAAAGGGTTTACGGTTGCGGCACAGTTCATTTTGTTTCAGCTAAAAATCATTTTGCAATCCTTTTTTCACTACAAATTTTCTAAAGTAAATAGTGTTGGATACATCTTTTAATTTATTGGCAGCCTCCTGCTGTAATTCTTCGGCGGTATATTGGGTCACATAGCAATGCAACGCTTCTATGGCTTTCTGTTCATCTTCCGGGGTAAAGCTGATTTTTACATTCACATATCGTTCGTCTATATAACCACCGGGGTCCACTGATTCCATGCCTTTTTTCCAGGCAAAATGATACAGCGGGTATTTTTCCACCCAGCCTTCCGCCAGCAGCAATTCTGTTACGGCAGCACCGACTACTATATGTTCCGAATGATGCGTATCCCCATCAGGGCCGGCTGTAATGATGATATCAGGGTTGATGGAAGGTATTCTTACTTTTAAGGAGTCCAGGAACCGCTGATGTTCTTTAAAATACTTACCGGTTCCGATTTTGGTATCCAGTCGTTCGATGCCCAGGAATACCGGCGGCTCTGTGCCCAGTGTTTTACAGCCGCAGGCGGACTCTGCCCTTCGCAGTCTGCCCAATGAATCCCCGGCAGGAATGGTAGTGACCCTGGTCCCGTCTTTACCGTCTGTGGCAATGATGACAAAGACCTTATTTCCCAGTCGTGCATATTTGTGCAGCACTTCGCTGATCGCTGTTTCATCATCGGGATGTGCCCCGACAAAGAGAATAACTTTTTTCTTTGCGGAGCCCTGTGCGGCACCAACAGAAAAGGAAAGCAGCAGCAGCGGTAAAAATAGTTTTGTGATCATGCTGTATTTAATTAATTGCATTCGGTGAAAGGGCCTGTTCGGCCATCCCTAAATTTATTAATTAAATACCGAAGTTTAAAAAGAGTGGACTATAGTCCGATTGTTGATGAGAAACACCAACAATGGCATAAATTAATACCACCCAATATTTTCCCTTGTAGTGTCGATAGGAGCCTTAGTTGGTTCCATTTCTATATCAATCTGACCTTTAAAAAGTTGTTCAGCTTTAGGTTTAATTATTTCTCTGAGTCTTGCATACGCAGGACATGGGTGTTTCCAAATCTCTTTTATAACTTCATTGATTATTGTTTCCTTGTCTGGCATACAGGTATACGTTGTTAAGTTAGTGAGCATGGTGTCCAATAGTTTTGCACTCCTGTCATTTCGCTGTACCACCAACGCCTGGATGAAATCTTCCGGGGCTGCCCTGTCTGCATAAAATCCCGAAAATCCATGAGGCCTGTTTCCGGAGAACCTGTAGAACTGTCTGCGATGATATGATTGCAAAACATCCAGGTAGGCTGTATCCGGGTATTCTTTCATCAACTGGAAAGAAATATCGCTTAATTCCCAGGCATGCTTCGCCAATTTGTGCTTGATAAATGGTATGTCTTCTTTTTTCTTGAATTTTGCAAGCCCGTAGAGTGCATATTCAATGTCGCCGAACCTCAATTCACTACTATCAAAGGGATCTATGCGCCGGGGACGGGTTGCCATATCTTTAATATAGGGATAGTATTTTTCCTGGGGCTCCAGCTGTAAAAGAATTGTATAAGCAGACCGTAGATAGTTGTGTTTGGTCAGTACCCGTTCAATCGTTTCATTTCTTGCCCGGAATGTTTCCCAACGGGTTCGTCCTAACAGGTAGTCTGACACCATTTCAAACCCAATTCCAAACTCTCCGTTGTCCGTAGCGACAATTGCTGTATCATCGAGATGGTTCATCACGATATCAAAATAATTAAATGAGCTTCTGTCCAGCATTTCCTCAAGTGCTGTCGCCCTTAAAACCGGGTTTTCTGATTTGCCCAGGCGTATTAATTCGTTATCGGTGATACCTTCCATTTGTGAATTGTCGTGGTACGTAACAATTCCTTTTGATACAATAGTAAAGAGGAATGGCTGAAGGGATTTCCTGAAGTCCTTTATGGCATACGTATGACCAGGTTTGTTTGTACAAGAAACAATACAAACAAGCAAAGTGGGAAGCAGGAGCTGTTTTAGTCTGGTCATAAGGAGTCAATAGTGAGATGAG
>JAEUVP010000020.1 GCA_016786805.1 Chitinophagaceae bacterium
TCGGTACCATTTTCCATGATGAAGCGGCGGGCAAAATCGACGATCACATCTTCGCCGATCGTTTTAAGGATAGTATCCACATTATTACCCAATGCGGGGTAGCGTTCCAGTTGTGCTTCCAGTATCTCATGCGTGGCAGAAGCATCCACTTCGGCACCATGGGCTCCTTCCAACGCTTTATTACAGTAAAATTTATAGGCTGCCCCCAGCGTCCGGGGCTCCATTTTGTGAAAGATATTCTGCACATCCAGCAGTTTCCTGTTCTTCATATCAAAATCAACCTGCACCCTCAGGAATTCTTCCATCAGCAGGGGGATGTCAAAACGATTGGAGTTATAACCAGCCAGGTCACAACCATCCAGCATTTGCTTGAGTTCGTGGGCTACCTGCTTGAAAGTGGGAGCATCTTTCACCATTTCATCCGTGATGCCGTGAATATCGCTTGAAGCTTTGGGAATAGCCATTTCCGGGTTCAGGAGCTTCCGTTTTACACTTTTGGTTCCATCCGGAAGTATCTTCACAATAGCGATCTCAACGATACGGTCCAGACCAAGGTTCACACCGGTTGTCTCCAGGTCTATGAATGCAAGCGGTTTTTTCAATTGTAACATCAGGTCAGTAATTTCTTTTCTGGTAAAATAGGGCGGTAAAGGTAAAGGAATAAGTGCTTTTTAGTGGAGAAATATTAATCGGCCATATTGCAGTTCAAGTGTAGATAACCAGCCACTTAAGTAGAAATTCCGGCCGCAAAAAGACGCAATACCCTCAAAAATCACAAAATCGGTGAACCTGCTTTATATTTGTGTAATAATTACGGTCCCGGATCGTTATAACAGCACAAAATATCCGACAATGAAAAATAAGGTTTTAGCATCATTACTTTTAGTAGCCCTGGTCTTTGCTATTTCATCCTGCTCCACTCAAAAATATGGTTGCCCCGGCAATCCGCAGGCTAATTTCAAATTCAAAGGCTGATTTTTTCCTCCATTATGCACTGGACACACCTGACTACCGAAGATCAGCTGAATGATCTTATAGCTTCATCTCACGATAAGCCCAAAGTGATCTTTAAACACAGCACCCGCTGCAGCATCAGCCGCACGGCCCTGAACAGGGTTGAAAAGCTGAACAATGTGGAGGGCGTTGATTTTTATTTTCTTGACCTGCTGGTGCACCGTCCTGTTTCTAATAAAGTAGCAGAAGTATTCAACGTACACCATGAATCCCCTCAGGTATTACTGATAAGATCCGGCGAATGTATTTATGAAGAAAGCCACCTGGGCATCAGCACTGATGAGATACTGGAGCAGGCAAAGGCTAATTAACCGGTTGTCTTTTTCCTGCTGAAGAGCCCTCTCCTCTTTTTCATCTTTTCTTCCTGTTGTTTTTGGGAAAGAAATACAGAGTATAGCTCTACTCCCTGTTGCTTACCCTTTAACTGGAAGGAGCCTAATGTATCCACTTTAAGATATTTGGGCATTGTTACGTTTTCAACCACCCAGTCTGAAATAATAAAATCTGCATTAAGATCATGACATTTACCCAGCATGCGGGCGGTTGTATTCAGCACATCCCCATGATAAGCGATCTCTGATTTATACTTGCCTACTTCAGAGACCACAATATAACCACCATGTAAAGCTCCTTTGAATTCCGGAACTCTTCCATACCGCTCTATATACTGATCTTTAAACCGGTTGATCTGTTTCTGGATAGCAAAAAAACACCGTATGCACAGGGCAAACTTTAATCCCTTCTTGACCGGCCAGGTAATAACGATCTCATCTCCCACATACTGGTAAACCCTGCCAAGATACCGGGCTATCGGTTCACTGATATCATAATAATAATCCTGCAGGAAATGACTGTATTCCAGTTCTCCCATCTCTTCTGCAATATCTGTGGAATGATTAAGGTCTATGAAAAGAAACAAGCGATCCTCCTGTTTCACCTGGTGATATTTTCCAAATACGAGATTGAAAATGGCATCACGTCCGAGTTTTCTGTGCAACTCATCCATAAAATTGGAAACAAGAGAAATGATAAGTGAGAGACCAAGGAACTCAAACAGCTTTCTGGTGGCAAAAAAATCATGCAGGCTGTGCGGAAAGATCGTTTCATAGGTATTAATATTCAGCCAGAGCACTATGTTCATGATCAAAAAAAACAGGATCATAAACCAGAAGGTAATTCGGAGTGTTCGGTAAAGCAGGTAGAACCAGAAGCCCGTGCGCCTGTGCTTTCTCCGGAATTCCATAGCCTGCGTTTCAAAAAAAGCAATAGCAAAGCCAACAGGGATACTGGCGATGAGCGAAGTTGATAAGGCAATCCAATTCAACCCGTGTCTTGTGAATGCATAAAAAGCGAACAGTAGTACGGATAAATAAATAATGAAGACATTATTATTGGAAATGACCTTCCACGGCTTTAGCGGATCTACAGACCGGGAACCGGGACTAAAGGGGTTAAATATCCCCAGCCGCCGCCAATGCCCTTTTGAAGTTGTATTGGTTTTCCCTGCCATTAGTTTTGGTCGTTGTCTCCTGCTAATGTAAAAATTAACAGGCAAATTACCCGGCAATTCAAATTATCCCTATTTTTGCCACTCATTTATGAACAAACACACACATAATCATCATCATCACTTGCTACACCCGTAGTAGGCCATGAAGGTATTATGTTATAAACATAGTGAAGGGCTTACTCAAGGGTAAGCCCTTTTTATTTTATGCTAATAAAGCCAATATGCAAACAACATTAAAGATCGCTGTTCAGAAATCAGGCCGCTTGTACGAAGGTTCTATGAAACTGCTGAAAGAATGCGGCATAGAAGTCAGCAACGGTAATAACCAGTTAAGGGTGCAGGCCGCCAATTTCCCTATTGAAGTTTTCTTTTTACGGGACGACGATATTCCTGAATATGTACAGGATGCAGTAGCTGATATTGGTTTTGTAGGCGAGAACGTGGTGAAAGAAAGCAGGAAGGATGTGGATACCATTGAAAAAGCCGGTTTTGGGAAATGCCGTTTATCATTGGCCGTGCCCAAAAACGGCACCATGAAAACCGCAGCGGACCTGAATGGTAAAAAAATCGCCACCAGCTATCCCAACATTCTCGATGCCTACCTCAAAGAAAAAAATATCAGTGCCTCCATTCATGAGATCAGTGGTTCAGTAGAGATCGCACCAAGGATTGGTTTGGCTGATGCCATCTGCGACCTGGTAAGTTCAGGCAGCACACTGTTCACCAATGAGCTGAAAGAGATCGAAACCATTCTTTCGTCGGAAGCAGTACTAATCAGCAATAAAAACTTGTCCGCTGATAAAAAGATCATACTGGAAAGCCTGTTGTTCCGGATACGGTCAGTAAAAAAAGCCAAGAATAATAAATATGTATTACTGAATGCACCCAACGATAAAGTGAAAACGATCTGTGAACTATTACCGGGGATGAAGAGTCCTACCATTTTACCATTAGCTGAATCTGGCTGGAGCTCTATCCATTCCGTTATTGCTGAAAATGATTTCTGGAATGTAATTCAGCAACTGAAAGCAAACGGTGCACAAGGCATTCTTATCATCCCTATTGAAAAAATGATAATTTAACTAATCGGCATGCAAACCTATAATTATCCCGGTAAAGAACTTTGGCAGGAGATCATTCAGCGACCGGCAGCTGATCACTCTTCGTTAGAAAAGAGTGTGAAAAAGATATTACAGAAAGTGAAAGAGAAGGGTGATAAAGCTGTAAAGAAATTCACGAAAGAATTTGACGGCGTGTCACTAAAGAAGCTGGCAGTTACACAGAAAGAAATTACACAGGCAGCGAACCTGCTTTCCCCTGAACTGAAACAGGCTATGGAGCAAGCCAAAAAGAATATTGAAAGATTTCATCTTTCGCAAAAAGAAGAGACCAGGAAAATTGAAACAATGCCAGGAGTGTTTTGCTGGAGAGAAACAAGAGGCATAGAAAAAGTGGGATTATATATTCCGGGAGGCTCGGCCCCACTCTTCTCTACCGTATTGATGCTGGCAGTTCCTGCCTCTATTGCCGGTTGTAAAGAGATCGTTCTTTGTACACCGCCTTCTAAGGATGGCAGTATTAACCCGGCCATACTATATGCTGCTGCAATCTGTGGTGTAACTAAAATTTTTAAAGCAGGTGGCGTACAAGCCATTGGAGCGATGGCTAATGGAACAGATACTATCCCTAAAGTATTCAAGATATTTGGCCCCGGGAACCAATATGTAACATTGGCGAAGCAGTTAATACAACAACAGGGAACAGCCATTGATATGCCTGCGGGCCCTTCGGAAGTATTGGTAATTGCTGATAATTCAGCCATACCCGGATATGTGGCCGCTGATCTTTTGTCACAGGCAGAACATGGACCGGATTCGCAGGTAATCCTCTTAACAACATCGGAGGATATTGTTAAGAGAGTAAAGGCAGCTATCAGTGAGCAGGTAAATGAACTTCCACGAAAGAGCATTGCAGGGAAGGCTTTACAAAACAGCAAAACTGTTTTAGTGAATAGCATAGATGATGCGATTGAATTATCTAACCTGTATGCTCCCGAACACCTGATCCTTTCCTGCGAAAATGCAGAAACAGTGGCACAGCAGGTATTAACAGCCGGCTCGGTTTTCATTGGCAACTATTCCCCTGAAAGTGCGGGTGATTATGCCAGCGGCACTAACCATACCTT
>JAEUVP010000037.1 GCA_016786805.1 Chitinophagaceae bacterium
TGGGCAATGGCGACTCCTTCTTGTAAAACGGCGGCTCTTTTTTCTTCCTGTGTCAACACGATAAATTCTGATAGTTTCATAAATGCTGGTTTTAATACGGTCAATTAAAAAGGCAAATACTAAACCCGCAGCTGGCAGAGACGAATCCCTGGTACTGGCGAAAATCAATGAACTTATGAGGCTGAGGCAAAAACTAAAACAAGAGGCAAAATGAAATGGCCGGGTGGCCCGAGGCAGGCAACAAATATAGAAAAGTGGTTTTGATATTGGGGAATTTATTTTGAGCGGCTTTTCTGTGCCGGGATTAGCCCCCCAGCGCAAATGCCACCGCTGCATTGGCATGGATCCTTGTCGTATCAAATACAGGTACCGCCACATCTTCCTGTTTGATAAGCAAGGGAATTTCGGTGCAGCCCAGTATGATCCCTTCGGCACCCCGGTCAATCAATTGCTGGATAATGGAGAGATAACCGGCTTTGGTACCCGGGTTGATGATACCGGCTCCCAGCTCATGTCTCAGTTTGTCTTCTATATAATCCCTGTCTTCCTGCTTTTCGGGAATGATGGGTACTATACCAGCTGCCTGCAGTTTTGTTTTGTAAAAATCAAGCTCCATCGTATAACTGGTGCCGAGCAAACCCACTTTCTTCAGTTGCTTTTTGTTAATGGCTGCTGCGGTGGCCGAAACAATATTAATAAGCGGCAGTTGCAGTTGAGCTTCAATCCTGTCGGCCACGATATGTGCCGTATTCGCTCCGAGCACAATGGCTTCAGCCCCGGCCTTTTTCAAATTTTCTGCGGCGTTGGCGAGTAATGAGAAGGTAGCATCCCAGTCGTAAGCGGCATTATAGCGTTGAAAGTTGTCAAAGTTGACGGAGTAAACAATGCATTCTGCAAAATTCAATCCGCCAAGTTGGGCATTGATGCCTTCGTTGATATAACGGTAATAATCCAGGGTGGAGGTCCAGCTGATGCCACCCACTAATCCGATCTTCTTCATACTGATAAGGTTTTGTTTATTGAAGAACAAAATTATTACGGGCAGGGGCACCGGAACAGATGCAGAATTTGAATATTGGGGTAGATCAGATTAAAGAAAAAAAAATGATGAACATCATTTTTCCTGTATCCTGAAATCATAGGAATTCAGTAATTAACAAGTTTAACTTCTCAGGAATCAATCTCATTAATCAATTATTCTATTCACTTATTAAAAAGGAGGTGTCTATGTCATACCTATGTCAATACCTGCAATTTGGAGACAATGTAAAAGCAGTGCCCGGGCATAACGAACTTACTTTGGATGCATCTGAAAGTGTAGTACCCGTATATGACCACCTGGTTGATAAATACACCCATGAAATATGGGACCTGTCTTTCTCCTACCGGATTGACAGCAACGGGGCTGTTTATTATCCTGCCGGTAAGGAAATCCCGGGAGGCGAACATGTAACCGTCAAAGCCTGGTATATCAAGCAGGTGCCTAATGGCCAGCATCATGCTTTTACCCTTTGTGGTTTTGTGACCAGTAAAAAAGATGCCCGGTTCTTAACCAATGTTCCTATTGCCAGTTTCAGTGAACCGGGTGCAATTGACAACAGCATTATAACTGATAGTATCAGCCATCCAACAGTAACAGCTGATATCATTGAAAAATTGGGGCTGACTTCCGTCTGGGGACATTCCTCCAATGATGGTTTACTTTTCAAACTGACCAGTACCGAATTCAATGAAGTTAAGCTGCTGTTACCGGGTGAAGGGACCATCGTGCATGCTGACAAAATCACGGTCAGAAAGGGCCAGGGCTGCCTGGCATTAATTGCGTACAAAGAAGTGATCAGTTCATTCTTCAAGAAAATTCAGACAGCGCCCAACACGGAGCTGATACCTGAAATAGGTATTGAAATACTTGAGAAGCTCTCCGGTAAAGAAATGAATATAGCCGGATCCGAACTGAGTTTTACGATGGCGATCCGTAAAGATCCAAAGGTTATTGACCGGATCATTGATTCCGTTTTAAAAAAACCTGAGCCTGTTCATCATTAAACAAAAGACCGTGGTTCATCTTTAGTACTTGTTAACAGCGCCTTTTAAAGGGAGTACAGGAGTTCTTCCTGTTTTTAAAAGCTCCGGTATAAACCCGGAGCTTTTTTATGACTGTAGAAGTTTGTTCTATTCCTTTATCCCCGTGAATTTATTTTTTCCGAAAGTAGCCAGGCAATCAGAACCACTGCAGCTGATAAGTACAGCGCCTTTGTATTGGCTCATCCGTTCCAGGAAATAAGTGAGGGCTGCTCTCTTTTCCTTGTCTTCATTGCTTTCTGTCCGCTGCCCGAAGAGGGCATCGGCTTCATCAAATAATAAGATG
>JAEUVP010000040.1 GCA_016786805.1 Chitinophagaceae bacterium
AAAATTGTAAATAATGACATATAAAATAGTTTAGTAGCAATAAAGATGAGTTGATTCCTTGCATCAATTGTTACAGGTATTCTCCTAAAAGTTATATTATTCACAGCCTTGGAGAGGTACGTGGCGAAATGGGTAGTTAAAAAGGAAATGTGGGAATGATGTAACGTATTTGAATGAACGTGTAACAATGATGCTGGTATAACACTGCATCTTTGCATCTCAATTCTACTATCAGCAATCGGTTTCTCATAGCAGTTGGTTTTGGTAAATGCCCCTGTTTTTTTGCAGGGGCATTCTTTTCCACCCGTCAGTGCAGACTGACCAGGGTACCTTCCTGAGAAACAATTAGTTCACTTAAACAACAATAACTACATATGAAATTTTTAACGGGCCTGGTTCTTATTATGACAATGACAGCTGTTACAGCACAAGCGCAACATGTAAATCTTGGATTTAAAGGTGGATTAAACCTCTATAACATTCATAATGATAACGGGGTAGAGTATGACACGAAAGCCGGTTTTCACCTGGGCCTGATCGGTCATATTCATATCAATAAATCATTTGCCTTGCAACCGGAGCTGGTCTATTCCACACAGGGAGCCAAATACACCGTTTCGGGAACAGATACAAAAATCAAACTTGATTACCTGAATGTACCGTTCATGTTTCAGTATATGTTTGATAATGGGTTCAGGTTACAGGCCGGACCACAGTTGGGTTTTCTTGTTCATGCAAAAACAGAAACCGGCAATGTTTCAGTTGATATAAAGGATAATATGAAAACAGTTGACTTTGGGTTAGGTTTTGGTGCGGGTTATATAAACCCCTCCTCAGGTTTTGGTGTGGATGCAAGATATAACCTTGGAGTAAGCAGCATTAATGAGAACAGTAACGTCAAATCGACCAACCGGGGTTTTCAACTGGGCGTTTTTTACCTGCTGAAGCATAGAAATTAATACCATTTAAAATAGTTAACATGAAAAAAATATTAAGTTCCCTTGCCCTGGTTGCATTGGTCACAACAATATCCTGCTCGGACAAACCAGCAGAGGTTAAGAAAGAAATCATCGTAGTGCCGGCAGCACCTACAATTATCGTAAAAGATCCGCCGGCAAAATCCACCACGATTACCGTTGATAAGAATGGAGTAAAGGTGGAAGCAAAGAAAGTGGATGTAACAGTTAAAAAACAATAGTACCAACAAACCTTATCCTGAAATGAAGGCCCTGTGCATTGACTTGTACAGGGCCTTTTTATTTTGTGAAGGATCAGTAGCGACTACAGTTCAAATTCCCATACCGTTCTGTAGGTACCATGTTGTTCTACATAGGTCAGAAAAGCATTATAGAATGCATCAGCTCCAATTGTAGCACTGTCGCCAATGACTATGAGTTGCTCTTTTGCACGGGTGATGGCAACATTCATCCGCCGGTAATCTTTCAGGAATCCAATATCGCCATCATCATTACTGCGCACCAGCGAAAGAATGATATTATCTTTTTCCTGTCCCTGGAAACTGTCGATAGTGCTGATCCGCATTTCCTTTGGCAGTTGTTCTTTTGCTGCAACCACCTGCCCTGAATAAGGAGAAATGAAAGCCGTTTGTGCAGCATTCACTACAGCAGTTTCAATTAACTGCCTTACAATATTCAGTTCGCCTTCATTTTGCAAACTGGTCCCATCGGGACCATGCTTTTCATTGTAACCAGAACCGGCCGTATCAATGAAAGTAAGATGGATACCGGTATCAGCGAGATGAGCCGACGTTTTTAATAATCCATTGTAGAAATAATCACTGCTGAAACCGGCGATTGTTTGCCGCATCCGGTATTGCACATTCAGCAGGTGAACATTATTGACCGTTGTAATAGCGGCTTCCAGGATGGAACGGTTGAAACCTAGTTTTGCGGCTTCATTACTTAATACAGTAGGGGGAAGCTGCCAGTGGTCACCTGCCAGTACCATTTTATCGGCTAAAGGAAATATGCACCAGGCGAGAGGTTCAATACATTGTCCTGCTTCATCGATCACCAGTGTTGCAAAATGCAGGTGATCCACACCGGCATCATACAAGCCAATGGGTGTGCCGGCGATTACCTGTGCTTCTTCAAATAACTTTTCTTCATTATAGGCCTGTAGTTTTTTGATCTCTGCCCGGATGTTCTTTACTTCTTTAAAAAGCAGATTACGCTGTTCCCGTTCCGCTTTTCCAAAACTGCGTTTGTATTTCAGGGCCATTTTACGGAATTCTTCTGCCCTTATTTTTAATTGCTTAATCTCTTTAAGTTGTTTACTGTTATTCAGCTTCCCTTCGGGAGTATGGGGAAAAATAGTTTCGTCCACTTTGCTGGTATTCCCCACCCGCAATAATTTAATCCCTTGCCCGATCAAACCTTTGGCAATATTATCTACTGCTGTATTACTGGGAGCCGATACCAATACTTTTTCGCCTGCTTTAACAAGTTGAACAATGGCCTCTACCAGTGTGGTCGTTTTGCCGGTGCCCGGCGGGCCATGCACAATTGCTATTTGTTCGTTCTGCATAATCGCCGTAACCGCCTGTTGCTGGCTGTTATTCAAATCATGGTTTCGGAAGCTGGTATTAGTAACTCCGGATAATGCCTTTGCAGTAATAGGATTTCCATGCAATTGTTCAAATAGTTTGAATAATGGCTTATTACTCTCCAGTTCATTCAATACTTTTTTCATGATGCTTGTGGTCCGGGTATCGGGAGCCAGTTTAATACCCACCCCATCATCTTCGATCCAATCCGGGAAATCGGGAGCAAATAACCGGAACTCTCCATTCTTACCGTCCAGGTTGATCAATACGGCTTTTACCGGTTCTTCACCAGTAATAAAGCATTCAATGGCTGCACCGTCTCTGAAGAGGTTTGTTTCGGGCGGGAAACTGAGTTTGAAACTGATCTCCGGGTAATCAGCATAGCCAAAACTTCTCCTTGTAACAATAATGGGATGCAGGGCCAACCCTTCTGCTTTTAATTGTTTCAACGTATGAGCCTGGTCCAGTTTATAACGATTGGCCTGTTCCTTTTCTTCCAGGTCAATACATTTTACCAGCAGTTGGACATGAGGATGCATAGCCCGGAAGATAGGGAGGAAAGCGGTATTAAAAAAAGTGTATCTTCTGCTGGCATGCGGAGGGCAGGAAAAATCAATTATTAATTATAACTTTTCTGAAAGTTTGTATGTTCAGCACCCAACGAATCGTTTTTTCTCTTTTGTACTGGCTGGCTGCCGGCAGTTCTGCTTTCGGGCAGGAGCCAAAGTTGGTATTACCGATCGGGCATACCGGTGCGGTGAACTATTCCCAGTTCAGCCCCGATGGAAAGAAGATCGTTACGGTTTCTGCTGATAAGACCGTTAAAATATGGGATGTATTTACTGGCTCCATGATGGCCGATCTTAAAAAGCACAGGGCGGAAGTCAAAACTGCACAGTTTAGTGCCGATGGGAAAAAAGTGGTTACGGCATCGAATGACAGCACGGCTAAGATCTGGGATGCGGTTTCAGGGAAACTTTTGATTGACCTGAAAGACCATCATGATTTTGTTACCACCGCCAGTTTCAATCCTTCGGGAGAAAAAATAGTAACAACTTCTTTTGACAGCACAGCCATTAT
Source organism: Chitinophagaceae bacterium (assembly GCA_016786805.1). GTDB lineage: Bacteria > Bacteroidota > Bacteroidia > Chitinophagales > Chitinophagaceae > CADEDV01. Next base: position 3,647 of record JAEUVP010000040.1, read on the forward strand.
CTGGGAAGCAGCGACCGGAAAATTATTATTCCGGCTCAAAGGCCATACAGATGGTTTACTATCTGCCCAGTTTAGCCCCGATGGCAAAAGAATTGTGACTGCTTCAGGTGATAAAACGGCCAAGATATGGGATGCGGAAAATGGAGCATTGTTGTTGAATCTTCCCGGTCACCAGGATTTTGTCTGGTTTGCCCAATACAGCCCGGATGGTAAAAAGATCGTTACAGTTTCCTTTGATAAAACAGCCAGGATATGGGATGCGGATAAAGGAACTTTACTGGCGGATCTGAAAGGACATACGGATGCTGTTACATCAGCCCAGTTCAGCCCGGATGGAACTAAATTGGTAACGGCTTCGGGCGATAAAACAGCCAGGTTATGGAATACAGTTACCGGTTCACTGTTGTTCATACTGAAGCAACACACCGGTATAGTGAATGCAGCCCGTTTCAACCCGGATGGAACCCGGGTCGTTACAGCCTCAGATGACTTCACCGCAGTGGTTTGGGATGTGATGACAGGAAAAGTTATTACGGAATTCCAGCACCAGTTTCATATCAATGCAGCCACCTTCAGCCCGGATGGAACAAAGATCGTAACCTCAGGGGCAGATAATTCGGCTATCATCTGGGATGTTGCTTCCGGGAAAATATTGATTGACCTGCTGGGACATAGTTCCTTTGTCAGTTTGGCGCAATACAGCCCGGATCAGAAAGAGATCATCACTGCTTCAGCTGATGGGACAGTAAGAATATGGGATGCCAGTACCGGTTTACTCTTTAATGTATTAGCAGCTCACGATGGAATGTTACTATCTGCACAATACAGTCCTGCGTGTGCCGCTGATCCGGAAGGTGGCAGAAAATTCGTCACAGCATCGATTGATTCAACAGCAAGGATCTGGGACAACTCGAACGGAAAACTTTTATTCACCTTAAAGCATAAAAATATTGTTCGCTTTGCCAGCTTTAGTCCCGATGCCCGGAAAGTGGTGACAGCTTCTGCTGATAAGTCCATTAAAATATGGAGCGCCATATCCGGTAAATTATTATTGGAGATACGGGTACATAAAGAGGCGGTGTTGTCGGAAAAATTCAGCCCTGATGGTAAAAAAATAATCAGTACCTCTGAAGATATGACGACCCGCATTTGGGATGTAGCTACCGGAAAGCAACTATTCAGCGGGCAAGGCGATTTTGAAGACATGTATGATGCATCTTTCAGCCCAGATGGCAAATATGTAGTCACTACCTCGGGTTTCATTGATTGTGTTGTGTTCAATGTAGCGGCAAAAACGAAATTGTTTTACCTGGAGGGACATGATGATATTATTTATACCTGTGTGTATAGCCCGGATGGGAAGAGGATACTTACCGCTTCAAAAGATAATACGGCAAAAATCTGGGATGCATTGACCGGCAAACAACTCATTACACTGGCAGAGCATGAAGGAGAAGTAACTTCTGCAGCCTTCAGTCCTGATGGCAAAAAGATTGTCACCACTTCCAGCGATAATACCTGCAAGATATGGAATGCTGCCAATGGCGAACTGCTGTACACTTTTATTGGTATTGATTATGATGACTACCTGGTGGTGGATAAGTACAACCGGTATGATGGCAGCCAGGCGGCCAGAGGACTTTTATACTTCAATTGTGCCGGAGAAGTGATCGAGCTGGACCAGGTGAAAGACCAGTTATGGGTACCGGGACTTGCTGAACGGATCAATAAAGGAGATGCGATCCATGCAAAGACCCTGGCAGAACTGAATATCTTTAACCTGACTCCCGAAGTACAGGATATCAGCACAGGAAAAGAGGAATATCGTTTTAGTATCAAACTTCGCAAAGGCGGGTTGGGTGATGTATTGGTATTTGTAAATGGTATCGAAGCGAAGCATTACAAACCTGCCCAGCTGAAAAAGAATGGTGATGCCTATGAACTAGTCATCAGTAATGCAGAACTCCATGATTATTTTATACCGGGTAAAGAAAACCCGGTTACAGTTAGAGCTTATACATCTGATAATGTTATTTCTTCCCGCGGGGTGATCGTTACGGTTGACCAGACTAAAGAAACAGCAGTTGCACCTAACCTGTATGCAGTGATGGTGGGTGTCAGTGATTATAAAGGAAATGAGCTCGATCTGAAATATGCTGCCAAAGATGCCACCGATATATCGGCTGCGATAGGGAATACGGCCAAAAAACTACTAAACACAGATGGCAAAGAGCATGTATTCATGTATAACCTGACCACGGATGCCAGCCGTTACCAGTTGCCGGAGAAAAACAGCATTAAAAAATTACTCGAAGAGATCGGTAAAAAAGCAACGGCCAACGATATCCTGCTGATCTTTTTTGCGGGCCATGGGGTGATGTCGGGACAGGCAGAACAAAAACAATTTTATTTTCTTACGGCTGATGCGTCCACACTCTCTTCATCAGGAGCTGTATCAGATGTGGGCATCAGTACAAATGAGCTTACGGACTGGATCAACCCTCAAAACATCAAAGCACAAAAAAGGATATTGATCTTTGATGCCTGTAACAGTGGCCAGGCCATTAAGGACTTTGTAAAGATGGGTAATGACGAGCAGCAATTCATTGCAGCCCGGGACGATGATAAATCGCAACAGGTAAAAGCCATTGATAAGCTCAATGAAAAAGCTGGTCTGTTTATACTTTCTGCGTCTGCCAGCAACCAGAGTGCTTACGAGATGGGTCGCTATTCACAAGGGCTGTTGACTTATTCTTTATTAAAGGCGATCAAAGAACAGCCGGATATCCTGGAGAACGGAAGATACCTG
>JAEUVP010000049.1 GCA_016786805.1 Chitinophagaceae bacterium
GCTATCAATAACCAGGCGATTCATTACCAGTCAACTGTTGCATTAAATATTGCGGCGACTGATACTGACCCGGGATATCTTACACTTACAGTGGATAATCTTCCTGCATTTGCCAGTTTCCAGCAAACAGCGAGTGGTGCAGGCACCATTACATTCACCCAACCGGGTGCCCAGGGGTCATTCCCGAACATTATCGTTCATGTTACAGATGTGGATGGTGGCACAAGTTCGGAATCATTTGACCTGACTGTAAATGATAACTATAATCCAACTGTAAATGCAATCAGTAATTATGCTGTTGATGAAAATGGAAGTGTATCCATTAATCTGACTGCACAAGATCAGAATCTTGCTGATGTATTAAGTTGGTCAGTGACCAATCTGCCCAATGCCTATACATTAACACCCGGAGCAAACGGTAGTGCTACGTTGTTATTACAGCCCAACTTTGCTGCTGCCGGTGTTTATACTGTTAATGTAAGTGTAACAGATGGTAACGGTGGTACTGGTACAGCTCAGTTCCAGCTGACAGTTAATGATAAGGATCCAAATAAAAAGATATATGCCAGGGTACAGTATGCCAATGTAATGGGTGCCCCATGGAATAATATGACGGGTATTACCACTAATAATCTTAAGGATGCAGATAATAACACTACGTCTGTGGGTATTAACTTCCTGCAATCCTGGTGGCTGCCTTATAATGCAGGCCCCACCACTGGAAATAACTCAGGTGTATATCCCGACGGCGTTTTGAATGATTTCTGGTATTTTGGCTATTATGGTGGACCAGAAACAGCCAGCCTGAATGTGACAGGTCTTGACCCTAATAAGAAGTATAATCTTTCTTTCTATGCCGGCAGCGTATTTAATTATGTTACTGATAATGGCACAACTAATTATACAGTAGGAGGCCAGACAGTTTCTCTGTATGTACAAAACAATACACAGAATACTGTCTCTATTAATGAGATCATCCCTGCCGCCAACGGTACAATCACAGTAAATATGAGCAAAGCACCGGGCACACCAATAGGTTACCTGAATGCCCTTGTAATTACAGAAGTATATGATGATGGCACAGCTCCGGCGATGCCAAAATCACTGACTGCCCAGGTAATAACAGGCCAGGGAGTCCGGTTAAACTGGCAGGATGCGGCTTACAATGAAACGGGTTATGAAGTATATCGTGCCGTAAATGAAGCAGGACCTTACAGCCTTGTGGGAACTACTAATCCTAATACAGTAACCTACCTGGATAATACTATCTCTGGTAATACGCAGTATTATTACAAGCTGAGAGCATTTAATAGTTATGGAAACTCTGACTATACAGATGCAGTTACTGTAACTACCGCTAACAGGGTGCCTGCACTTACAGCAATACCGGATGTGCAGATGAAGAATAACCAGAGCGCAACAGTAAATATTACGGCACTGGATGATGCTACGGACCAGGTTACTTTAACAGTGACCGGCCTGCCGTCTTTCGCCACATTTACTGATAATGGAAATGGTACAGGTGTTATCAGCATCAACCCGAATGCAGGAACACTGGGTATCTTCCCGGGTGTTACTGTAACTGCAAAAGATAATAATGATGCCAGCAGCACAGTTAATTTCACCATCTTCGTTACCGATGCAGATGTTACATATACTTATGTGAATATCGCTAATGATAATAACCAGGCTCCGAAGCCATGGAATAACCTCAATGCGCCAGCTCCTTTTGCCGGCCTTTCAATTACCAACCTCAGGGATGATAATGACCTGGCCACAGGTATTAATATAACACTTACTGATGCATGGCAGGGAGGTTCTTCAACTGGTGTGAGATTCCGCGATGGTAAAGAGCTGTACCCGGAACAAGTTTCACGTTCAGGTATTTACTTTACGGATGCCGGAACCCGCAGGGTTACCGTTACAGGACTTAATAATGCAAGAAAATACAACTTTGTATTCTTTAACAGTCATGGTACAAGTGAAAGTTCATTGACAAACTTTACGATCAATGGGAACACGGTTTCTCTGAATGGTGACTATAATGCTGATAAAACAGTACAGATAAATGGTGTCACTCCTGTTAACGGTACCGTTACAATTAATGTTGCGAAAGGAGCCGGAGCGGTCACTGCTGTATTCAGTGCATTGGTTATACAATCGTATGTACCTGCTAGCGTAACTGTATTAAGCCCGGTTGAATTGCGAGCTGTTGATCTGAAAAACAACTCAATCACATTACAGTGGCAGGACAGGGCAGATAATGAAACAGGTTACGAAATCTGGCGTGCAAGCGCAGGAGGTTCCTATTCATTACTAACTACAGTTCCGGCCAACACGACATCTTATATCAATAGTAATCTACCGGCTAACACTACGTATGACTATACTGTACGGGCAACATATGCAGGTGGCACATCTGGCTACAGCAATGCTGCAAGAGGGTACACATACAGCTCACTGGTACATATTAATTTTAATACCAGTGCTGCAGTTGCACCAAGCCCATGGAATAACCTGAACTGGGTTTATGGTATCGGTGCAAGTTGGGATAACTTTAAAAATCAATCTGGTATTCCAACAAATATTGGTATGACCCAGCCTGTAAAAGTTGATGGTGTGGTTAACAGTGGTGTGAATACCGGCAACAACTCTGGTATCTTCCCTGATAATGTGATGATTGAGAACTTTGGTATGTTCCCGGGTACTCCAACTTATGTGAAGCTGTCGGGCCTGAGCAGTGCTAAAACATATGATCTTACTTTCTTCTGTAGTGTTACAGGGGTATTTGGAGATCAGACATGTTATTACACTGTGAATGGTAAAACAGTTTTACTGAATGGATTCAATAACAGGAGTGGTACTGTTACTCTCTATAATGTCTCCGGTGATGAAAATGGGGAAGCCATCGTCAATTTCGGAAGCTATGAGAGTGCAACATTTGGATTGTTGGGCGCTATGATCGTCAAAGGCTATACTAAGTCTGATAATGATATAGCTGCTACTCCGGGCAACCTGGGTGGTAGAGGACCGGTTACCACTGGTACCATTACCCAATCAACTCCTGTGGCACCTGCAACAGCAGCCAAAGAAGAAGTAAAGGCGGAGCTTGTTAAAGAGGAAGTCATAAGCGATACCAAAGTTTTAGGCGCTTATCCTAATCCATTCGAACAGAGCTTTACATTGGTGATCCCAGCTTCTGCAAATGAAACTGTCCAGATCAGTATCTACGATCTGTCCGGAAAACAAGTATACCAGAAGCAGATAGCCGGTTTGAATAATGGGGATAATTACATAAGAATTGACGGTAACATAGGTATGGCAAGAGGCACCTATATTGCCCAGGTCTTTTATGTACAGTCGGGTAAATCGAAGAGCCTGAAATTGACCAAGCGTTAGTATATGTAAAAACCAACTCAATAGGAAGGGCTGATCTTAAAAAATCGGCCCTTCTCTTTTAAAAAACCGGCCAGCCATTGCATAACAGGCTATAAAACTGTATTTTAACGCCCTATTAAATCATCGAAACCCAAAATGGAAAAAATTACCAGGCTTTCAATTGTCATCCCGGCTTATAACGAGGGACGAACAATCCATCTTATTCTTGACCGTGTAGCGGACACCGTACTCATCAATGATATCGAAAAAGAAGTGATCATTGTAAATGATTGTTCAACTGATAACACTGAGGAGGCTATTAAAAATTATATGGCCAGCCACCCCGGCTTTAATATCCAGTATTACAAACATGAAGTAAATAAAGGTAAAGGAGCCGCCATTCATACCGGTATTCAGAAAGCCACCGGCGAGTACCTGGTTATCCAGGATGCAGATCTTGAGTATGACCCCGAAGAATTTAATTTGTTATTAAAACCCGTTATTCGGGGCTTTGCCGACGTTGTATACGGATCCCGTTTTTTAGGAGGTAATTCGCATCGTATTCTTTTCTACTGGCACTCTATTGGTAATAAATTCCTGACCAGGCTTAGTAATATGTTCACTAACCTGAACCTTTCTGACATGGAGACCTGTTATAAGCTGTTCAAAACATCAATTATCCAGGAAGTGAAGCTTAAAGAGAAACGTTTCGGTTTTGAGCCGGAAGTAACCGCTAAAATTTCCAGGATACCCAATATCAGGATCTATGAAGTAGGTATTTCTTATTATGGGCGTACTTACGAGGAAGGTAAAAAGATCGGCTGGAAAGACGGCTTCCGGGCTATTTATTGCATCCTCAAGTATAATTTATTTTCCAAATGACATTGATTGGGGACAAAAGTGCTGATTGGACCGGGGGAGAAACATTAGAAGCTTTTGCCCATGCCGAACGATTTAACCGCTGGATGTTTGACGCCATAGCAAATCATTGCAGTGGCAAAATCCTTGAGATAGGAAGCGGAATTGGTAATTTGTCAATACACCTGCTTGAAAAAGCGGAGTCACTTACTGTGAGTGATATGAATAAGAATTATTGCTCCGTATTGCAGCAGCGCCTGGGCCAGCATAAAAAGGTAGCGAGAGTCTGCCAGTTAGATCTTTCTGTTACTGATTTTGAAGAGCAATATGCATCCTTGTTAGGGAAATTTGATACGGTGGTTGCATTAAATGTAATCGAGCATATTAAAGACGATGGAGCAGCGATCCGGAATTGCAAAAAATTATTAAATGAGAATGGGCGATTAGTGATACTGGTACCGGCGTTTCAATGGTTATATAATTCTTTAGACAGGGAGTTAAAACATTTCAGAAGGTATAGTAAAAAGACATTATCAGCTGCGGTATCGGGCCAGGGATTTGTTATTTCTGCTTTAAGGTACTTTAACAGCCCCGGCATTCCCGGTTGGTGGTTATCCGGTACTTTGCTGAGAAAAAAAATAATATCACGATCTCAATTGAAGGTATATAATACATTAGTTCCTTTTTTTCGCCTGTTTGACAGACTAACCGGCCGGTTAGCAGGATTATCTTTAATCATCATAGCAGTAAAAAATAAAACTGAATTGAAATAATGCAAAACCCGAATACAGCATTGGTAAACAAACGGAGTGAGCAATTGATAAAATTTATTGCCGCTTCGCTGATCCTGGTCTATCTTATTAATTGTCTCAGCCCTCTCCGCTTGCATGTTGATATGTTACGGTATTTTGCAATTAAGGATTGTATTGAATTAGGCTGTCCGCCGGATTCTGACGCTGCCAAAGACTACCTGCCTTACGGGTATACCGGATTGTTGCTTCTTTTATCCAAAATTGGATTCTTGAACTCTTTTGTTATTGTTTTTATTAACTGTGCCTTTCTTTTTGGCAGTATATACCTTGCTAAGAAAATTTTCGATCTGTCAGGAAAAACATATCTTTTTATTGCTGTTGTATTACTGAACTGGACCACCATTAAGTTTACCACGCATCCACTTTCGGAAATGCAGTATCTCTTTTTCTCCATGGCGGGCTTGTATTACTTCTGTAAATTTACCAGTACCAGGAGCTTTGTTTCCCTTTTTTTGTCTTTTATCGCTGCCGGGCTCGCCTTCCTGACCCGTTCTGTAGGAGTAGCATTGGCGGCAGCGCTGGTAGCAGGGGTTATATGGCAATACAGGGAGCAATTGCTTTTACTTATTCGTAAGAATAAGGTGGTAGTATTGATTCTGTTAATTATAATTGCAGGGGTTGCTATTTTTTCCAAACAGCTTGGTCTTGATCATTATACAGGTGTATTTTCAAAACAATTCGATGAGGGTGTTGGATTCAAAGATATCCTCGGCTGGCATTTTACGGAATGGTCTGAGTTAATAGTTAACACATCCCAGTCCAAAGTGGCAGCTTATTTACCTGATTCTTTGTCGAAAACAGGGTTTATCGTTGCCGGTATCATATTCTTTTGCGTCTTTGTTTTATTGTTATTCCGGAATAAGAAAATACCATTTATTGTAAAAGCATATCTGGTATTCTATTCGGTTTTGATGTTCAACTGGCCTTTTTATGACCCGAGATTTTGGGTGCCTGTTCTTCCGTTGATGGCAGCTGTTGTGATACAGTCATCATTTCCTGTATCTAAGCTGTCCAGGGGTTTGCAAGTGACAGCATTTGCAGTCTATATGTTCATTGGTGTAGTCTCAATCGGGTATATGACTTATACTTCTTTAAATAGGAAGGCTTTTGCCCGTACACAAGCCAACGGGGTATACAGGAATGAGTATGAGACTGTCTTTTTTGGAAAGCCTCAAAGTGATACAGCAAGGCATATCAACCAGGAGGCCTTGCATGTAATAGAACGATATGGCCGGTAAGCCACAGATTTTTTATTGTACTTCTCCTGCTTGTGTTGCTTTGGGCTTGTGGTAGGTGAAAAGGAACCACAGTTTTTTCTTTATGATCAGGTTGTAGAGCATTACGGGTATAATAACGCCTGTTGCAATTCCTGAGAAAAGAAGAATTACAGGATCAGTGATACCCATTAGTTTGGTTAAAACCAGCCGTACAAAGGCAGACACAATTACATGCATCACATAAATATACAGGGAGTGAAAGCCAAGCACACGCAAAAAAGATAAGATATTTAATCTTTGAAGGCGAAAAGCAAACACAAACATGCTGACACAGCCAATAAGGGAGATCGTCAGGAATTCAACATGTGTGATCACATCAAAGTTCTTTACGTAATAGTACTGGGTAAACGCAAAGATGGGAACGATTAACAGAAGAGTCAGGCTGCTGTTCAGGAAACGTTGGGCCGGGTGTTTAAAGAATAGGCCGGAAAGGGAATCGCCAATCGCAAAAAATATATAGAATTCCATCCAGTCAGACATCATGCTCACATTTCGCAAATAAGGCCCGGTAAAGTACAAGGCAACTCCCAGCAGCAATTGCATCCAGTTTTGTAAGCGTAGTTTCGTTTTTACCAATATGTAAATGACAGTAGTATTAAACAGGGCAGGAAGATACCAAAACTGGTCAAGACCACGGGGTTGGTAAAAAATATAAGTGTAATCTTCCAATGTTCTTTCTGCATTGGTATAGTTAGAAAGAACTATTTGCAAAGTGGTTTGTAAAAATGCCCATATGAGATAGGGATATAAGAGATTCTCAAACTTGATTGCAACAAGTTTTTTGATCGTTCTTTTAGCAATACTACTGGATATAAACAACCCTGAAAGGATGAAGAAAAGCGGCATCCTGAAACTGAAGAATATCATATTAGCCTGTTCTAACAAAACCGGGATGCTCCGCCCGGTTCGTTCAATGCCTATTAATACGTGGCGGTAAACAACAAGAACAATCGCAATGCCCCGCAGGTAGTCAACCCAGGGCATCCTGCTTTTTTCCAGGACAACCAGGTTAAATGCTTTAGAAAAAAATTGTTTAAGCTGCGGAGTGCCGGGCATAGTTAGTTGTTGTTTGCTTGTTGAGTATGCGCCAGCCCTGATGACCTTTTTGCTTTTTCCCAAATGGCTGACTGGCCTCCTTTAAGGTGCCTGAAAAATCCCTGTATTACCGAGACATTCATAAAGGTGAAATAGTAAGGGAGTTTAAGTAGTTTAAACCGGCGTAGTATTCCTGCGGTTCCGGCAACTGCCATTAAATAAAAGGCAAGTTGCAGCATGAAAGTGATTTTGTAAACGCTGTAACCTGATTGTATAAATAATATCATATTAGAAATGAAAGCGAGTATTAAGCAAAGAGGGCTAACAGTCCATCGCATTAACCGGTGAGAAATATACAGGAAGGAGAGCCGGGGATATTTCCAGAATTTAAACAAACCCGTCAGCATGCCAATTGCCTGGAACCCTCCTGCGGCAATCCTGATCTTTCTTTTTTGTTCATCCCTGATAGAAAAGGAAGGTAATTCAGCTGCATAGGCATCGGGCTCATAGATGATCCGGTAACCTTTTTGCGCCACTTTTAGTGAAATAATAAAATCATCAAGTATCAGGTTATGTGGAACGGGTTCATAAAGTGAACGACGAATTGAAAAAAGCTCACCTGCTGCTCCGACAACCGAGTAAAATTTAGAATCTATCCTCTTCAGTAACGATTCGTATTTCCAGTATAATCCTTCCCCGGTACCAACTTCATCTGGTTTGTCAGAAGGGTTCACTACTTTTTTCTCACCTGCCACACCGCCTGTTTTTTCGTCCTGGTAATGTTTAACAATATTCAGGATAACATCTTTATTAAGTGTGGTGTTAGCATCGCTAAAAATCAGGATATCATTATTTGCAGCCTTAACAGCCCTGTTTAAGGCTGCAGATTTTCCTCCCCTTTCCGCCTGGTATAATAATTTGACTGAAGGAAAGTGACCGATGGTGGCGTTTGTGTTGTCTGTTGAACCGTCTGTGATAAAAATAAATTCAATCAGTGATTCAGGGTATTCGAGCGACAGAGAGTTTATGATCTTCTTTTCAATAAAGTCTTCTTCATTATAGGCTGCTACGATAAAAGATACAGTTGGGAGATTCTTTGTATTTATTTCAGAAACGGCACGTTTTTTTGCAACCAGGGTAATAACATATGCTAATATGGCATATCCGGCATAGTTATAAAAAACCAGGAAACAGCTAAGGAGAAATACAAATTCCCAGAATTGCATTAGTAGATTACTTGAGTTATGTTTGAAGGCTAAAAATAGCTACAGATTTTTAATTTGTCAATAATAAAGCCTTGATTTTCAGAATATTTTCAATAATTTAGGCTGCCTTTTAAACCGGACATTCTATGGATAATGAGAAATTGTCGTTTCATGAAACATGCATGATCCTGCTCTCTGCAGGTGCCATGATCTATATTTTTGTCAAGATCTTATTTTTATGACTATTCAATAATCATGAGAGATCTACACGGGTATAAAAATAGCCTATCCAGGAAACTCCAGCATTTTTTTGGGCAGACCTTTTTTCTGAAAAAACTTAATAATTGGTTTGGTTACCTCTTGGCAATTTGCATTGCTCTGGGATTTGGTTACCTGCTTGCGACTAACCTGGTTGTTGGATTAGGGGTTTTTGGAGCAATCCTTGGATTATTCGTGGCCATCATATGTATATCAAGTGCCGAAACAGGCCTTTACATTATTGCCGGATTTTCTTTTTTTGTTTCTTTTTTTTCCCGGTTGTTGTTTAAAGGGGAGATGCCGATCGGGGCCTTGTTTGACGCCCTCGTATTGGCCACTTTTATTGGACTGTTTACAAGAAAATCATCTGTTAAGCAGGAGTTCAGCCAGTTTACAAAAAATACGCTGGTAGCTTTTATTTTCTTTACCCTTTTTTTTAATGCGATCCAGTTTTTTAATCCCAATGCGATGTCGCTGAGTACTAATATCCTGGCGATAAGGAAATTTGTGGGTTATATATTCGTCATGTTTATTGCTTATGCGGTTTTTGATACCTATGAAAAGGCCATCAAATACCTGCGTTACCTTTTTATTATTGCCAGTATCAGTGCTTTCTATGGATGTATACAACAATTGCATGGCTATTTTAATTTTGAAATGGAATTGATCCTTGCCGATCCTCATGGCCTGGGGCTGATATTTGTTGGTGGTGAATTCAGGAAATTTTCAACAATGTCTGATCCTTCGACCTTTGGAATCCTGATGGCTGTTTGTGCTGTTTTCTTTTTAATAATCGGGTTAAATGAAAAGAATCGTACCACTAAGAATATTTTGTATGCTGGCACATTCCTGATGATTTTAGGTATGGCCTATTCCGGCACCCGCACTGCATATGCGACCATCATAGCAGGGATAGCTTTTTTTATATTGCTTAATTTTGAAAAGAAATCAACCCGGGTATTTGGAATAGTTGCTTCAGTTGTATTTGCCGTGCTGCTCTTTGCTCCCTTTTATGGAGGTAAAACATTAGCCCGATTTCGCACAACCTTCATGGGGGCTAAAGATGAGTCATATAATGTAAGAATACAAGCAAGGGCTTTTATTCAGCCATATATCCGTAGCCACCCGATAGGCGGTGGCTTAGGCACAACCGGGTTTAACGGGGTGAGGGAGCATCCCGGTCATTACCTGGCAAATTTTCAACCAGACAGCAGCTATGTGAAGAGAGCTGCAGAAACAGGATGGATTGGTCTCGCTATCACCTGTATTTTGTATTATTTGAGTTTAAAGGCAGGATTAAGATCTTATTTCAGAGCTCGCCAAGAAAGAAATAAGGTATTGGCTGCAGCCTGTGTTACCAGCCTTTTTGCGTTCTATATCGCCGAGTTTGCTCAGGTGGCAATCGGAGGCGTATCAGACGTGGTGGTTTATTACCCGATACTCGCAATCATTCTAAAGCTTAAATATTATGATAAGGATACAGAGACAAAGCCTTCTGTATAATGTTCCTTTGATCTTTGCGCTGGTCATCACGTTTGTTTCTGTTTTAATGATAGAAAGATCTGTTATGCTTGCAACCGGCGGGGTTTTCATGTATCCACTGGATGATCCTTTTATTCATATGGAAATTGCAGGGAATCTGGCAGCAAGCGGTACCTGGGGAGTGAATCCGGGTGAGTTTGCTTCAGCCTCCTCTTCTCTATTATACACAGTGATGCTGGCTTTATTGTTCAAGCTGTTTTCTGTACATGTAGTGATTCCCTTTATTCTTAACTGCATCGCAGCTTTTATTTTATTAATAGTAGTTGATAAATGGTTCCGGAAGCAGGGGACCGGAATGCTTGCAAGGCTCGTAATTCTCGGGCTGGTTGTTTTTTTTCTTCCCCTGCCTGTCATGATCATCAGCGGAATGGAGCATACACTTCAATGTCTTTTCTCTTTTCTATTTATTACAACGTTTGCAGACTGGGTAGTTATCGGGAATGGAACTGCCGAAAGGAAATGGAAGCTCCCGGTGAGTTTACTGGTTTACGCTTTCCTGGTTACCGCTATCCGGTATGAAGGAATATTCCTGGTTGCTGTAGCCGGTCTTATCTTACTATGGCAACGAAAAATAAAGGCCTCTTTTATTTTAGGTGCTATGGCATTGTTACCTGTAGCATTATTCGGCATATATTCTCTTGGTAAAGGGAGTTATTTTTTTCCCAACCCTTTATTTATTAAATCGGAAGAATTTCAATTGTCAGTAAAAGGTATTCTGAATTTCTTTAGTAATATGCTGATCAATAAATTTACTGTTACAAAAACAACGGGATCTCTTCCGGGAGTTCCCCCGCCAGGGATAAGTTTGCTTACCACACAACGGATTTTAATTATTCTCCCCCTGGTTTCTTTATTTTTTGCAAAGCAGTTAAGACAAGCAAGTAAGTATAATTATATATTAATGATAATTACATTGACCACCCTGTTACATCTTGCCTTTGCTTCTACGGGATGGTTTTACAGGTACGAAGCTTACCTGGTCATGAATGCCTGTGTGATCAGCTTTTTTATCATGGGCAGGTATTGGAAGGAATTGTTGCCTGATAAGCTATTATATACCCGCTTGCTTGCCGGGATATTGTTTTTTGCCTTGTTCTTTCCATTTGTTTTGCGTAGTTCAGCAGCTTTTACTAAAGCTAAGCAGGCTTGTGTAAATATTTATGAGCAGCAGTACCAGGTGGCGCAGTTCCTGCACAAGTATTACCCGGAGACGGCTGTAGCTGCTAATGATATCGGAGCAATATCTTTTTTTACTAAGGCT
>JAEUVP010000052.1 GCA_016786805.1 Chitinophagaceae bacterium
CCAACATTTCACCCCCTGTTTCCTGCATTCTATCGCCAAAAAGATACTACTGGTCAATTTGGCCTTGCCAGCGGTTTAAATCCGGTATAAGTTTGCTGTAACATTTTTAGAATAAGTATCGTCAAACGTTCACAAACCAACACCATGAGAAAGAATACACTCCGCATATCACTAGTGGCCGTCGCCATCGCCGGGGCTTTCCTGGCATTTGGTTCCTTAAAATCTGCTCCAAAAGCTACAGCTCCCTGCAAAGAGTCCTTGGATGAATGCTGCCAGCAAAAGAGCAAAAAAGGTGAAAACATGGTTTGGGAAAGCCTTTCCGGCCAGTTTTTCAGTTCTACCGACCTGAATTAAGGCTTCCGGCCCTGAATTTTCCTTTTACTGTAACATTTTACCCTCACTGACCGTAAAACCTGAAACCCCGGGTTGATTAGTTATTTTTACAAGGGGATACCGGCTGTATTATGACTGAAAGGGAATATAATGAATGTGTAAGCACCTACGCTGACAACGTCTATCGCTTCATCCTGAAGAACCTCCGCCATGAGGAGGATGCCCGGGATGTGGTGCAGACGGCTTTTGAAAAAATGTGGCGTAACCGGGAAGAAGTGGATGCGGCTAAATGCAAGTCTTACCTCTTTACCGTGGCTTACCACCAGATGATCGACCATATCCGGAAAGTAAAGCGTATACAGCTGAAAGAGGAATTTGGCGAAGAAACGAGGGTGCAGAGCCGCCCGGCCAATAACCTGAAGAAAGTGCTGGAAGAAGCGCTGGCCCGCCTGAGTGAAACACAACGTTCGCTGGTGCTGCTGAAAGATTATGAAGGATACAGCTACGAAGAGATTGGCAGGATCACCGGGTTGAGCGAAAGCCAGGTAAAAGTGTACCTGCACCGGGCAAGGGTTCAATTGAAAAGCTATTTAGTGAAACTGGAAAATGTTATTTAGAAGTACGAGGCAGACATCATGAATATAACCCGTCATAATTACGAAGAGTATTTTATCCTGTACCTGGATAATGAGCTGAGCAGCGAACAGCGCCGCAGTGTGGAGGAGTTTACCCAACTTCACCCCGACCTGCAGGAAGAACTGGAACTGTTGCAGCAAACTAAATTTACTCCTGATGAACAGGTTACTTTCAGCCAGAAAGAAGAATTGCTTTTTTCAGGCGATGCTTCCTTTATAACTATCTCTAACTACGAAGAATGGCTGGTCGCTTATATTGATAATGAATTAACCCCTGCTCAAAGAACAGCCGTTGAAGCGTTTGCCGGCCAGCATATCACTGTACAAAAAGAATTAGAATTGTTGCAGCAAACGAAGTTGCAGCCTGAAGCAATACTATTCCCGGATAAAGAATCGCTGTACCGCAAAGAAGAAAAGGTTCGCCCCATTGTTTGGTGGAGAATTGCAGCCGCTGCGGTTTTATTTATCGGTATCGGCACCACTGCTGTTGTATTGCTGAATACTAAAAACAGCAACGAAACAATAGGAACAGGAACTGTTGCTTCTACTGATGGAACAAAACAAGCGGCAAACGAAACACCGGCTGTTACTGCACCTATCAATAATAATCAAACAAAAGACGGAGCGTTAGCTGATAATACTACTCCTTCAACAACTATTGACCTGGTAAATCCTGGCAATAACAATGCAAGCGCCGCTCAAAAAACTAAAATAGTTGTTCCGGAAGAACGGAAAGAACTGCAGGATAATTTACCTGCTATTAAAAACAAGACAGAAGAAGTGTTCGCTGTTATTAAAGAGGATAAGCCAACAAATAACCTGCCGCAGCCACTGTATAATCCGAATGTAAATACTAAGCCATATAATTCTGTTGATGCCAATGCTGGCAACACTGCTTACAATAATATTAAAGAAGCACCACAACAAAACGCTAACAATTCGGTTGTAACAACAACTCCTGCTGATACGTATATATCTAAGACAGATGCAACAGCCAATCCCGAAGTACCACCTACTGAGCCTGAGTTTGCCAGTAACAACAACGGGAAAAAAGGTAAGCTCCGCGGTTTCTTAAGAAAAGTAACCCGGACCTTTGAAAAAAGGACCAATATCAGTGCCACCGACGACGAAGAACGTCTGCTGGTAGGCGGGCTGGCCATCAAACTGAAATAATTTTATATCATTGTAAAAAGAAAGAACATGAAGAGGATCTTTACCCTGTGCATGATCGTATGCACTACCCTGACAAGTTTTGCCCAAACGGACAGCACAGCCAAACAAGAAGGACCTAAAGCAGATACCATCCGTATCGGCGGTATGGTCATCATCCGCGACCGGGACGGTAAGAACCGTCGGGTGGAAAAAGACAATACCCTCCGCATCCGCGACAGGAAAAGAGATAAACCTGCTAACCTGAGCACCAACTGGTGGATACTGGATATTGGTTTCTCCAACTATACTGATAATACGAATTATGGCAGCAGTGCTGCCCAGGGCTATGCCTCCGGGAATACAGCCGGTGGCAGTGTTGCCAGTAATAAAACATGGTTCGACCTGAAAGATGGCAAATCCCGTAATGTGAATTTCTGGTTCTTCATGCAAAAACTGAACGTGGTAAAACATGTGGTGAACCTGAAATATGGCCTGGGCCTGGAACTGAACAACTATCATTACAAACAACCCGTACGCTATATCGCCACTCCGCCTGCCGTGCCTGATCCTGTGCGGGTGAACTATGATGTAACAGCCGGCCGCAGCTATTCCAAGAATAAACTGGCTGCTGATTATTTAACCGTACCGATGATGATCAACTTTAATTTCACACCCCGCAGGGAAAAAGGCTTTGGTTTCAGTGCCGGTATCAGTGCAGGCTACCTGTACAGTGCCCGCCAGAAAACAAAAACATCGGATGAAGGAAAAGAAAAAGCCAAAGATGATTTTGAACTGAACCGCTGGAAACTCTCGTATGTGGGTGAATTATCGCTGGGCCCGGTTCGTTTTTATGGTTCCTATGCTTTTAAAAATATGTATGAAAGAGGTTTGGATATGACGCCTTATACCTTTGGCTTCCGGTTTAGTAACTGGTAAGAAATGTTGATAACTTCTTTGAAAAACGTTCTGCTAAGCACAGAACGTTTTTTTATTGTTGTAAGTACCATCAATTCTGGAAAAGCCGCAGCTATATCCCTCCGGAAATATTCTAAATGCCCCGTTAAAACATACCCACAGCCAGTAATAAAGCTTCGTGGCATTGCGTTTGAAGCATTGGACGGATCGCATTTCAACAGCCATGAATAAAGCCGGTGGAAAATTTATTTTATCTTCCGGGTTATAACTGGCCTTACTGAAAACACAAATAGCAATGAAGACCTTTTTCGTACTCACGGCAGTGACACTGGGCAGTGGTTTGCTGACAGCCAGTTCTCATCATACAGCAGAAACCGTGAAAGCTCCTCACCTGAACAATAAACGTTTTGATGCCACAACGGGGCCTGTAGGAAGTATTTCCATCATTATTGATAAATCGGATTATGAGCTGAGCGTATATGACGAAAAAGGCTGGTATGCCACTTTCCCCGTTGTATTTGGCAATAATTCACTGGAGGATAAAAAAATGGAAGGTGATAAGAACACACCGGAAGGTAGTTTTAAGATCATCAACAAAAAAGTACACGATAAATGGTGCCGTTTCCTGGCCTTAGATTATCCCAATGCAGAGAGCCTGGAAAAATTCAAACGACGCAAAGAAAGAGGCGAGATACCGGCCAATGCAAAAATTGGTGGTGCCATTGGTATTCATGGTACCTGGCCCCATGAAGATTTCGTGGTGGACCGTTATAAAAACTGGACGCTGGGCTGCATATCGATGAAGAATGGTGATGTGATGGAAATGTATGCCTATGCACAACCCGGTACCCGGGTTACCATCCGGAAATAAAACCCGTTATGGCTGAAAGAATTTTTGCATCTCAATTTTCCATTTCAACGGCTCCTTACGTACAAATGATTCATGACCGGAAGCATCATAGATCACCATTCTTTTTTGCGTTGATCCAATAGAACCGTATACGCTTTCCGCTTCTTCTCTCAATATAAAAGCATCATTGGCTCCCCATTCCATCAAAACAGGACAATCCATCTTTTTAACATAGTGGCTGGTCTGGTGGTTGAACCCATTATACCCTCTTTCAATACCGATCCAGAAGGTAGTAAGAAATGCAAAAGGCTGTGCCGGGAAACCCAGGTTCCTCGCTTTATTCTTTAAATACGATTGCAGGGAGGCAAATGGCATATCCAGTACCACTGCTTTGGGATGCAGATTATACTCAGTAACCGCTTTTGCGGCTGCCACGGCTCCCAGTGAAACTCCGTAGAGGTAAATATTTTTTTCTCCCTTCTGCGATACAAAATCATAGGCCAGTTTCACTTCTTCCGATTCCGTCATACCAATAGTACTGGTATTGCCTTCGCTGTTTCCATGCCCGCGGAAATCCACCAGCATAACGTTGTATCCCCAATACCTGAATTCATCCGCCTCATCCAGCATGATCGATTTCTGGGAAGTGATACCATGAAAGAAAAGAACAGTTCCTTTAGCCATGGAATCAGTGGTACTGTACCAGGCTTCAATATTTAAGCCCGAACTGGCTTTTAAAGAAACGGTCTGAAAGGGGAAAGCGGGTTGTTCAGTAATAACGGAACGACCCTGCTTGGGACCAGTAAATAGTTTCCAGGTTTTAGAGAAAACATTACCGGAAGAATGAGAGTTGTTCAAAGGAACCCCTTCGTAAAAGCGGGTCAGCTTATTGGCGTATAAAGCCGCCATAATATTGATGAGTATGAACTGAAAGAGTAATACCCATAAAATCCATCGGAATATGGCTGGTAGCTTTCGTTTGACTATGGCCGGTTCATTCATAAGATAGTGGTACTCATCAAACCCGAGTACGGTCAAAAATAGTTTTTCAAACGCAGACCTTCTACGAATTGATCAAAAAAATGTCATTTATAGAGCTATGGAAGTTAAAAGTAGCTGGCAGGTATGATTTTTGCGATAATAATGCGGCTTTTAACCAGCTAAACGAATTCAGAAAAACCGATTGAAGCAGCCCGTCCGTGCTGCTTCAGTTTTTTTACAATTTCCCGTTCTTTATTTCTTCTACCACTCCCGGATCAAGCAGGGTCGTTATATCACCCAAATTTGATGTTTCTCCTTCCGCAATTTTTCGCAAGATGCGGCGCATGATCTTACCGCTTCTTGTTTTGGGCAGGCCGCTGACAAATTGAATTTTATCCGGCTTGGCAATCGGGCCAATGATGCGGGTTACGGTTTGCAAAATATCCAGGCGGGTCATATTCTCATCGCCGTGCATGTGTTCATAGATCACAAAGGCATAGACACCCTGCCCTTTCACATCATGCGGGTAACCTACCACCGCACTTTCCACCACACCGGCATGCATATTAATAGCATTCTCCACTTCAGCAGTACC
>JAEUVP010000070.1 GCA_016786805.1 Chitinophagaceae bacterium
CGGTGGAAAAAAATCAGATGGGAAAAATCAGAAGCAGGAAAAAAAAACTGAAGTAAAGATTACCGCTCCTGCACCCGAGATCAAAGCACAACCATCAGCTCCCATTAACAAAGAGTTTAAAAAAGAGCTGCAAAAGCAGCAGCGCATCTTTCAGCAATTAGAAGAAAAAATTGCCGGGCTTAAAACAGAACAGCAAAAACTGGAAGCCGCTTTATCCGACCCGGCCGTGTATTCTGATAAAACTAAATTCCTCGAAGCAGAAACAGCCTATAAAAAAGCATCCGCTGAACTGGTTTCCCTGAACAGCGACTACGAAAAAGCTTTTGAAAAGATCGTGGAGCTGGAAGAAAAAGCGGCCGGATAATCGTTTTCTCTTTCCCAAAAAGAATCTTCGTAACTTCTTGCCGTATTAAACCAACTGCGGCATGAAATCAAGATTATTATTGCTTACCGTGCTGGCATTTGCAACAGCGGTATTACTGGCTTTTTCGGTTAACGAAAGCAGCTCTCCTTCCTTTATAAAAAGAACTGCAACCGAATCCCTCAAAAAAAATATTGTCCGCTGCGGACCGGACTGGGAAGCCCTGGCCTATTTTTTAGAAGAAACAGATATACCCCCCATTCCGGGTGCAGGCAATCATCAATGGAAGATCAGTACTAAAAATGATAGTGCCCAGTTCTATTTCAACCAGGGCATGAACATGTATTATAGCTTTCACATTATCGAAGCGATGGCTTCATTTAAGAAGGCAGCAAAATTTGACCCCAAATGCGCTATGTTATACTGGGCACAGGCACTCGCCTATGGCCCCAACATTAACGATGTTGGTTACGCCGCTTCGCCGGATGCCTTATTAGCCAGTGGCCGGGCTATTGAATATTGCGGGCCCTGTACCGAAAAAGAAGAAATGCTGATACGGGCACAACGAAGCCGCTATTCCGATGACTCTACCGAAAGCAGGGCAAAACTAAACCAGGTCTATGTTGACCTGATGAAAGAAACATACGATCAGTATCCCGCTGATCCGGATGTGGCAGCTCTATATGCAGATGCACTGATGCTGCAGCATCCCTGGGATCTCTGGAAGACAGACGGCACTCCCAAACCCTGGACACCCCTGATCCGATCTGTACTGGAGAAACTACTGGTAAAATACCCCAATCATCCCGGCGCCAACCATTACTATATCCATGTGATGGAACCATCGCCCTATTTTGCCAAAGCGATCCCCAGTGCTGACAGGCTGGGAAAAATTACTCCCGGTCTTTCTCACACCGTGCATATGCCTTCGCATATTTATTTGCGAACAGGCAATTACAGTAAAGGAATAAGCGTAAATGAGAACGCAGTTGGTAGTTATCAAAAAGTGACAAAACTCTATGCACCTGTTGCAGGTAATGATTTCCTGTATGTCATTCATAACCTGCATATGCAAACCAATAATGCCATGCTGGGAGGATACCGTGCCCAATCCATGATCGCTGCTGAAAAAACAGTAAATAGTATTCCTAAGGATTATCTCGCTATACCCGCACCGATGGGCTCGTATGTACAATATATTCACAGCACTCCTGTATTGGTGCATGTCCGGTTTGGTAACTGGCAATCATTACTGGATATGCCGCAACCGGCGGCCACACAGGTTTACAGCAATGCCCTGTATCATTTTGGAAGAGGAATGGCTTTTGCTGCTACTTCAAAAATCACCGACGCAAAAAATGAACTGGCGCAATTACAGCAACTGATGAAGGACAGCAGCCTGTTCATTCCTTTTACTCCCTTCTCTCCTGCTATTGACGGGATTACTATTGCTGAACAATTATTGACCGGAACGATTGCCCTCAGCGAACAACACAACGACCTGGCGATTGCCGCCTTCCAAAAAGCAGTGACCATTGAAGAGAATATGGTATATAACGAACCGAGGGACTGGTTACTGAATCCTAAACATTATTTGGGAAATGCTTTGCTGAAAGCCGGTCGCCATGCAGCAGCTAAACAAGTATTCCTGGCAGATCTGAAAAATAATAGCGAGAATGGCTGGGCCTTATACGGCACCTGGCAGGCACTCACAGCTGAAAAAAATAAGACAGGAGCTGATAAAATGCTCCTGCGTTTCAGGAAAGCATTCTCCAAAGCAGATATTAAAATTACCAGTGCTGTATATTGATTATTCAGAAAGGGCTTTAATAAAATCACTCACCAAATAACTGATCAGTTTACCACTGGTGGCATCTGTTCTGCCGTCTGATAATCTTGTGGCACCTTCACAAATATGCAGGTAAGCAGGTTTGGCATCCGATGCCGCAAACGCAATATATTTCCTGGCATGCACCGGGCTGATACCTACCGGTGTCATCGCACTGCTGAGTGTGTTCTGGATAGCATCGAGATCAAGATCAATACCGGTCAGCGTATCTTCCGTAAAACCCGTGGCATGTGCCACGGCTTGTAAAAAAGTTCTTTTCTCGTGTACAAAAATGTCTTCAAACGTGATGCAGTCAATAAAGGGATTGTTCACAATATCGATCCAGACATTCTGGGGTAAATAATTCTCATGCAATCCCACAATACAATACTTCTGTAAATAACCATCTTCTTCTGCATAACGAAACGCATTCCCGCTGTGTCGTCCTTCCATCGGGCGGTAATCAGCGTGTGCATCTAAGTTGATACAGTTGATCTGTGCCAACGGTGTCACCCCGGCTTTATGCCATCCTTTGGCAGCCCCTTTGATCAGCGGGTATGAATTATTATGCCCGCCACCTATCACAATAGGAATTTTCTTTAAGGAGGTAATGATCTTCACCAGCGTTTCCACTTCATCATCAACGGTATGCAAGGCATGCCGGTAAGCTTCTATTTTTTCATCTTCACTCCGGGCAGTGGTATCGATCAGGTATTGAATATCACCGAAATCAAAATGGCCGATGAGTAACACGTCACCGCCATCAAAAAAATCGCTGCTCTGTACATTCAGGATACTTTGTAAAAAAGGTATCCATAAAGTATCAGCACCACCCAAACCAAAATTCCCCTTGGCTCCGAGGTCTTCGGGTATGCCGAACAATACGTATTTCGCATTGGAGGCAGCCAGTGATGCTTCAATGGCTGTTGGATCGTTGATGACCTGCAGCCGTTCCCCGAGTTTGGTTTCAAAACGACGGATACGTGTCAGCGACAGTATATCCTGTTTATTATAGATCTTCAGGTGCTGCATCACATTCGGTTTCGGTTCGCTGACAGGAACCTTAGTTTCCAATTTTTCCATTGACAACATTTAAAATTTCGGATTCTAAAGCTATGGTTTTGTTCTCAATTTCCCTGCCACGGCGAAGGATGTCCGCCACAAATTCTTTATCATTATAACCGGCTGCATTGATCCGCACATTCATAAATGCTCCCATGACCGAACTTCTTGCACAAAGAGCCCCGACACCGGCATCGGATACGGAATTCGGGTTGCCCGTTTCGGCCATCGCTTTGATGACTTCCATACTGCCATAAGCTGATTGCATCACCTTGAACGGAATCTCGATGGCAAACTTCGTGGCTTCCTGGATGGCTTTGGTACGGGCTGCTTTTTCGGTGTCGGTTGATTTGGGGAGGCCGAAGGCCGTCATGATCTGGTTAAATGCATTGGTATCCTGGTCAACCAGCCGGAGCAATTCGGTCTTGTATTGTTCTCCTTTTTCTGCCCAGTTGCTGAATTCTTCCCAGCGGTCATCCCAGCCTTTTTTATGCGAAGAAAGATTAGCCACCATCGTGGCTAATGCCGCTCCCAGTGAACCGACATAAGCAGCAATCGAACCTCCGCCCGGTGCCGGGCTTTCACTGGCCGTCTCATCAGCAAAAGCAGTCAACTGCATGCTTACCAGTTTTCTGGCCGACTTGTCTGCTAATAAATATTCGATAATTCTTTCCTCCGGTTTAAAAGGTCCGAGCTCATCGAGCCCCATGGATTTCACGGCGATCTTGATCAGTTCTTTCTCCGAAACCCCGGTGGAACGTTGTTGTTTTTTGAGAAAATACTTGCCGGCATCGGTCAGCGATTTCAACGGTACCAGGCCCACCAGTTCACTGCCGGTTACACGAATGCCACGGGCCTCCGCTTTTTTACAAACCTCGTCGAAAGCAATATGCACCGGGGTGATATTGATATTCGTAAGGTTCATCGATATCTGGGCGATACCATATTCCTCAATAAACCAACCGATCGCTTTTACTGATTTTAATGTACCTGGCTTATTTACTTTCACACCGTTCTCTTCCACATTTCTGCCCGCCTCCCGCACATCAAAGGCAATAGCATTGGCTCTTCTTGTGGATGTGGTATTAAGGTTGATATTATAGGCCACGAGAAAATCTCGGGCACCGATCACCGTGCCGCCTCTTTTCGCATCAAATTCAGCAGGACCAAAATCAGGTTTCCATTCCGGTTGTTTGATCTTCTTGAAAAAGCCTTCGTATTCACCGGCACGGATCACCGACAGGTTGTTTCTTTCTTTGTTGGGTTGTGCCGCTTCATAGAGGTAAACAGGTATGGCTAATTCTTCTCCTACTCTTTTGGCAAGACGTTGTGCAAATGCTGCTGTTTCTTCCATGGAAATATTCGCAATGGGAATCAGGGGGCAAACATCGGTGGCACCCATTCTCGGGTGTTCGCCTTTGTGTTTGCTCATGTCAATAAGTTCACCGGCTTTTTTGATCGCAAGAAAAGCGGCTTCGATCACGGCTTCGGGATGACCGACAAAAGTGACTACCGTTCTGTTGGTGGCTTTACCCGGGTCCACGTTCAGGAGACGCACACCTTCTACGGTCTCTACCTGGTCAGTGATCTGTTTGATGAGGGCCAGGTCATTGCCTTCGCTAAAATTGGGAACACATTCAATAATGGGTTGCATGCAAGCGGTTTTGCTGCTAAGTTATTGTTTGTGCCTGTGTTTGGACGCTGACGGTGCCGGTATTTTTGCCACGAAGGCACAAAGAAACAAAGAACTTAATCCCGGAAGCACGGTCCGGTTTAATTTTCCCGGCCGGCCGGGCAATAAAATGACCCCTCTGTCTGTTTATAAAAATGAAAGGTCATTGACTTTTTCCAAAAAACTCCGTACTCTTGTTCTATCGCAGTACTCAGCTGCACGATTGCTCCGCCCCTCTGGAAACCTGATCGAAACCATTTT
>JAEUVP010000080.1 GCA_016786805.1 Chitinophagaceae bacterium
AGTTACTCTCTATGACCTCAAAGAAGCAAAAGCAATTGTATTGAGCAAAGGGGGAAATGATTTTAAGAATTTCACTTTCTCCGAGGATGGCGCACAGGTGGCTTATGTGGCCGAGCGGGATGCCAAAGCAAAAGAGCTGCAGAAATTCTACCGGCTCTGGTATTATAAAACAGGAATGGACAGTGCCAGTTTGCTGGCTGATAAGAATTCAGTTGGTATGCAGCTCGGGATGACCATCAGTGAATTTGGGAATATCAGTTTCAGCAAAACCGGCAACCGCTTATTTTTCGGAACAGCACCGATTCAGCCTCCGAAGGATACAACACTCATTGATATTGACCTAGTCAAACTCGATATCTGGCATTATAACGATGATTACCTGCAAACCGTTCAGCTCAACCGCCTGCAAAGGGATCTGCAAACGAATTATCTCGCTGTGTATCATTTGGACAAAAGCACAATAAAACAACTGGGTTCTAAAGAAATTCCCACCATCTATCCAACCAATGAAGGGGATGGTGACCGTTTTGTCGGCGTTACCGATTTTGGTAAACGTATCGAAAGCCAGTGGGCTGGCAATACCAAAAAAGATATTTATGCCATTGATGTGCTGACCGGTGAAAAGAAATTAGTGAAGAAAGATATGGAAGGTATTATAACTCCATCCTTTATTTCTCCCACCGGTAAATACATCATGTGGTACGACAGTAAGGCCCGTAACTATTTTGCCTGGGATGGCGACTCCACAAGAAATATTACTAAAAAGATAAAATACCCGCTTTGGAATGAAGAACATGATTCTCCTTCTGATCCATCGCCGTATGGAATAATGGGATGGCATGAGGGAGATAGTGCAGTGTATGTATATGATAGGTATACTGCGTGGAGAGTAAATCCTGTAAATACAGCAAACGTAATTGAAATCACATCATATCCAAGAATAGCGAAAAGCAGTTACAGGTATATTCGCCTGGATAATGAGGAGCGGTTTATTAAATACAACCAGGAACTTATGTTCAGAAGTCAAAATGAGAAAGATAAAAGCATCTATCTCTCTTTAATGAACCTGAATGCTGATGTTAAACTGCCCTCTGTAATAGCCGGGGGTAATTTTACATTTGGCTCATTTGCGAAAGCAAAAAATGACAGCAGATTGATTTATACCAAAGAAAATTATAAAGAATCACCTGATCTTTATTTGAATAATACAAATGTTGAAGTTCAGGGATCACATTCAAACTCAAAAATTATAGATAAGGAAATTCGTTTTTCCTCCATCAACCCTCAGCAAAAGGATTATAACTGGGGTACATCCGAACTATACAAATGGAAAGCTTTCAATGGAAAGCCGGCAGAAGGTATTTTATATAAACCTGAAGATTTCGATCCGAAGAAAAAATATCCTGTCATTTTTTATTTCTATGAAACACATACCAACACCCTGCATGATTATATTGACCCAACACCCACCGGCAGCCGCCTGAATATTTCCTTCTTTGTCAGCCGTGGTTATTTGGTATTCTCCCCGGATATCCGGTATACGATCGGGCATCCTGCTAAAAGCTGTTACGATTATGTGGTGAGTGCTGCTAAAGACCTCAGTAAAAACAAATGGGTGGATGCGGCAAATATGGGTATCCAGGGACAAAGCTGGGGCGGGATACAAGTGGCGCAGTTAGTAACAATGACAGATATGTTCAAAGCAGCATGGGCCGGTGCACCCGTGGCCAATATGACCAGTGCTTATGGTGGCATCCGCTGGGAAAGTGGTGTGAACCGCCAGTTCCAGTATGAGAAAACACAGAGCCGCATCGGGGCTACTTTATGGGAAAAGCCAAATCTGTATATCGAGAATTCTCCCTTATTTCATTTACCCAAAGTGAAAACACCCTTAGTGATCATGGCCAATGATGCGGACGGTGCCGTTCCCTGGTACCAGGGTATAGAATTATTCACGGCCATGAGAAGGCTGGGCAAAAAAGTATGGATGCTCAATTACAATGGCGAAGCACATAACCTGGTGCAGCGGAACAATAAGAAAGATATTTCCATCCGGGAACAGCAATACTTCGACTGGTTATTAAAAGGAGATAAAGCACCGAAATGGATCACCGAAGGTGTGCCGGCCGTGAAAAAAGGGAAGGACTGGGGATTGGAATTAGTGGATTAGTTAAGTGGTTAATTAGTTTACCGGGAAAAAC
Organism: Chitinophagaceae bacterium; assembly: GCA_016786805.1. Taxonomy (GTDB): domain Bacteria; phylum Bacteroidota; class Bacteroidia; order Chitinophagales; family Chitinophagaceae; genus CADEDV01. The sequence continues at coordinate 2,202 of JAEUVP010000080.1, forward strand.
CTTTCAACCGGTTAACCAGTAAACTAATTAATTATTTATGCTGCTTGTATTGTAATAAACTTTACCAGGCTTCTTTTCGCTATGGGCAGCAAGGTTTCATCAACCGGGAAACTCAATTCCGTTTCAATGGAATAAACGGCCGGGTTAGGGAGGTCTTTCCGGTGCCGGATCAGTTCTGATTTAATATGTTCGTAGGTGCTGCTGATGCTCCGCACCCGATGATCAATAAAGGAGGTTTTGATGCTGCGGTATTTTTCATCATGTTTTTCAAATATAGAAAGCCGGTAATGATACACTTTGGTATTGCTGATATTCCCGCTGCTTAAAAAGAAATAACCTTCCTGCGTATCCAGCGGGAGGATGCCAACGGGGTTGATACTGATCTTTTCTTCCACAAACTCATAGATCTGCGTACCGTTATGAATGGTGCTTTTTATTTTCCCGGCAGAATAATGAATAATATCTTCCAGTTCCGCCATCAGCTCATCATCTTCGATCATCTGCTCATACAAGACTTGTAATTTTTCTAACTGGATACCGGTCAGTTTTTT
>JAEUVP010000089.1 GCA_016786805.1 Chitinophagaceae bacterium
AAAATGGTGTCCATTGACGAAGCAGGTATTTACAATATCGGTTACCAGGTAGGGATGATCATGTTGTTGCTCGTTAATGCGATGGGTAATTTTATGCAACCGTTCCTTTTTGAACGACTGGCCAGTCTTACCGAATCTGCAAAAAGACAAATCGTTAAAACAAGCTATGTCATTATTGGCACTTTGCTCATTATACTTGTAGTAATAACAGTAGCAACTCCTACATTTTTTACCTGGTTGGTGGATGAAAGCTATGCAAAAGGAACCCGCTATGTTTTTTGGGTAGGGCTAAGCTATTTTTTCTGGGGGGTGTATATCATTTTTGCAGGGTATATATTCTATTCCGGTAAAACAGGGATACTGGGTGTCCTGGCCATTGTAAATGTGGTACTCAATATTTTACTGAATTATTTCCTTATCAAAGCTTTTGGGCCTATGGGTGCAGCCTATGCCACTTGTATTTCCTTTTTTGTTGTCAGTGTTATTATTGTCTGGAAGGCCAATCGGCTGTATCCTCTTCCGTGGTTGCGTTTTAATTTCTCCAATAACCGTTAATGAACCATCCTGTTATTCTTCATATTACTGAACAGTTGGGGGTAGGTGGTACCGAGATCCTCTTAAAAAACACATTACCTGTTTTAACAGAGTATCAGCATGTAGTGGTTTATCTCAGTGGCGGTGACGGATTAAAGGAATCGTTCTCTCAATATCCTGTTTATTGTCTCGAACATACAGGTAAGAGCACCATTTTCCGGTCAGTAAGGCGGTTACGTAAAATTTGTAAACAGCACCAGGTTTCAATTGTCCATGCCCATCTTTTTTGGAGCAGTATCATAGCCCGCCTGGCTAAACCAGCTAATACCCGGCTGATTACCACCCTGCATAGTGTACTCAGTAAAGACGCTTTTGAAAAGAATAAACTATCGTTGTGGGCCGAACGGCTTACCTGTGGCAGGCAGGATGCAGTGATCGGGGTGTCTGCCTATGTACTCCGGGATTACCTGCAACATACAGGCTATAAGGGCAAGACCCATGTATTATATAATTTTATACCGGCTCTTTTTTTTAAAGAAAATAACAGCAGCCCTCTTCATAGTAATGAAATAAAACTTCGCTGTATTGCTGTAGGCAACCTGAAGGAGGTAAAAAATTATCCCTTCCTGCTCGCTGCGTTTGGGGGTCTCGACCCGGGTTCTTTCGAACTGGATATTATTGGCGAAGGATCAATGCGGCCGGAGCTGGAAGCAGCTATTGCGGGTAAAAAATTACCTGTAAAACTTTTGGGCAGCCAGCATGACCTGGCGAGCCTGTTGCCAGGCTATCGGGTTTTTATACAGGCTTCCTCCTATGAAGGATTTGGAATTGCTATGGCGGAGGCTGTTGCTGCGGGGCTTATTCCGGTTTTATCAGACATTCCTGTTCACCGGGAAGTAACAAAGGAGAACGCATATTATTTTTCTTTAAATGATACAGGTGAATTAACCCGCCTTCTCACCATGATATCGGAAGGCAAAGCAGATACCAATAAGCTGCAAAACTGCAGGGAGCATATCCGGAATATTTGTTCTGCAGATAATTATTTTAAGCAATTAAGGGTAATCTATAGCAGTTAGCACTTTTCTAATCCGCCGGATTTCATAAATTGCATCCTTAAAAATCTTATCCTGAAAAAGGCAGTCGTAAAATTTTCCCTCGGTTTTGCAGTGTTTCTTTTTTTCCAGGTTTTCCTGATGGAAATCACGGTTTTCTTTTACCCGCACTTCGATCAGCAGACGGAAGAAAATAACCCTGCCGACAAATATGACCCCTCTTTATTGCGGCTTAATTCAGTAGATAAATTGATTGGTTACTGTGATTCGCTTTACGGTTTAACCGCTATTGCCAAAAATGATTCCGGTACTTATGCCAATATTGTGGGCCGGGTTATCCGTTACCGGTTTTACCACGGGTATTCCTGGTATCATTTCGGCAGTAATTATGTTGCCACCCTGCTGGCTCCTGTGCTGCACAAAAACCTTTCGGCTATTGTGGTTCCGGATGATATACTTAAATATCCCCACGCAGCCTGTAGCCAGCAATCTATTGTGGGGATGAAAGTATTGATGGAAAAAGGATATGATGTCCGGCCCGTTGGGTTTTATGATTCCACAATAGGTGGCCATTTTTGTTACGAGATCAGGTATGATAATGACTGGCATTTTTATGACCCCAACCGGGAGCCGGAAGAAAAAGTGCTGAATAATCTTAACAGGCCGGGGATTGGATATCTCACGCAGCACCCTGAAATTCTTTTAGCAGCTTATCCAAAAGACAGCCAGCAACTGGTTTTGTCGCTCTACAAAACCTATAAGATCGGGAAAGAAGGCAAATTGCCGGGGTCTAATGCAAGAGTTTTTCAGCAGATCACAAAGTTCCTGTCTTATACCTTGTGGTTTTTTTTAGCTTTATTATATTTCTATCTTAATATAAAATATTTCTCCAAAAAAGAATAAGCACCTATGTGTGGTATAGCCGGGTTTATTGATTTTACGAACAGGAGTTCACCGGAAATGGTGAAAAAGATGGCAGCGGCATTACCTCACCGGGGGCCGGATGGGCAGGGTGAATATTTCCATGCCGGAACCGGTTGCCAGGTTGGGCTGGGCCATCGCCGCCTTTCTATTATTGACCTCAGTACATCTGCTAACCAGCCGATGCATTATGATGGCCTTCACCTCATCTTTAATGGA
>JAEUVP010000091.1 GCA_016786805.1 Chitinophagaceae bacterium
CTTCTTCACGCATCTTGGTTTTTCATTCAACCAGCAGTTCACCGATGATAAAGCGGCCTGTCTTGTTATCAATGACGGAAGCATCTACGCCATGCTGCTGACCGAACCCATGTTCAAAACCTTTACTAAAAAAGAGATCGCTGATGCCAGCAAAACAACGGAAGTACTGATCGCTATTGATACGGACAGCCGGGAGCAGGTGGATGAACTGGTAAGGAAAGCAGTGGAAGCAGGAGGCAGCATTTATACCGAACCTGCTGATCATGGCTGGATGTACCAGCACAGTTTTGCCGACCCGGACGACCACCAGTGGGAGATATTATATATGGATGAAAGTAAATTACCCGGGTAAATAAAAAAGCCGGTAACACAATTACCGGCTTCAATGTTTTGGTTTATCAATGATCAGAACTGTTCCAGACCGCTGAAGAAGAAGGAACCTTCGATCTTTGCATTCTCATCACTGTCACTACCGTGCACTGCATTCTCACCTACCGAAGTGGCATATAATTTACGGATCGTACCTTCTGCTGCATTCGCAGGGTTGGTGGCACCGATCAGGTCACGGAAAGAAGCTACTGCATTATCTTTTTCCAGGATGGCAGCAATAATAACCCCGCTGCTCATAAACTCTACCAGCTCTCCATAGAAGGGTCTTTCTTTATGGATAGCGTAGAACTCGCCGGCCTTTTCGGGGCTCAGCTTGGTTTGCTTTAATGCTACAATTTTGTATCCTTCTTTGATAATACGATCGATGATAGCACCTGCGTGGCCGTTCTTCATGGCGTCAGGTTTGATCATGGTGAATGTCCGATTGCTCATAGTTACGTTATTTGTTTTTGCGCCGCAAAAGTAAGTGAAGTTTGTGGTTTATAACGGCCCGTTGATGGTTATTTACAAAAAAGAGGAGCCGGCAGCCAAAAGGCGGAAACCATAATCTCCAAGCTGCTAACTCCAAACTCTTTATCTTCGCAGCCGTCTTTATGAAGCCAATACAAGAGATATATCCACTGCTGGGCCAGCCCCGGAAAATAGCGATCACCACCCACCAGAAACCGGATGCGGATGCCATGGGCTCGTCGCTGGCACTCCGGCTATTCCTGGAACAGCTGGGCCACCAGGTAACCGTCATTTCCCCTACCAACTGGGCGGGATGGGTGAACTGGATGCCGGGTGTGAAGGAAGTGATGGACTACGAAATGAATAAACAAAAAGCAGAAGCCATTTTGGACGAAGCGGAATGGTTATTCTGTCTTGACTTCAACATATTTCACCGCACCAAGACCTTAACAGAAAAGCTGAAACAGCTGACCTGTACCAAAATACTGATCGACCATCACCAGGAGCCTGATACTCCATCATTTGATTATGGTGTTAGTGATACCAGTAAAAGCTCTACTTGTGAAATGATCTATGATTTCATTACGGGTGCCGGGAAAGGGGAGCTGATCAACGAGGATATCAGTGAGTGTTTATATGCCGGGCTGGTTGGAGATACAGGTTCCTTCCGTTTCCCATCAGCGCATGCCGGTGTGCATAAGATCGTGGCCGACCTGAAAGAAAGAGGCCTGAAACACCCGAAAGTGCATGATAAGCTGTTTGATAATTTTTTGGAGAACAGGCTCCGGTTTACCGGGCATGTACTGTTACACCGGATGGAGATCTTTTACGAATACAATACGGCCCTGATCGCCATTCCTAAAAGTGACCTGCTTAAATATTATATCAAGACCGGTGATACCGAAGGCCTTGTCAATTATCCCCAGTCCATCCAGGGCATCAAGCTGGTGGCATTGGTCATTGACCGGGATGAGGAAAGAAAATGGAGCTTTCGCAGCAAAGGTGATTTTGATTGTAATACATTTGCCCGCACTTATTTTGAAGGCGGCGGGCATTATAATGCAGCCGGGGGCCGCAGCAGTGATTCGCTGGAAGATACTGTGAAAAAATTCAAAGAAGTATTGAAAGAAAATGCCAAACTTTTACAATAATTAATAAATATGAAACTGATCCAGTCTTTTGTTTTAGCGATGTTTGCTGTCATCCTGTTTACAGCCTGTAACCAAGTTTCCCATAAAAAGACACCCGGCGGAATGCCTTACAAGTTAATAGCTGGTAAAGGAACTGTCAAAGTGCAAAAAGGGAATATCATCAAACTTAATTATACCCAGGAGATAAAAGACAGTATATACTTCACCACCCGGGGTAAGATACCTTTTTACATGCCAGTCACTGATTTTAGTAATCCTTACGATATTTCAGAGATCATTTTGCTGCTGAAAAAAGGTGACAGCGTTATTGCCACGCAAATGATGGATACCTTTATCAAAAGAAACCCGGCGAATGTCCCTCCTCAATTCAGGAATGGTGACCGTATCATTACTACAATCAGGGTTATAGATATATTCACTTCTGATTCACTGGCCCGCCTGGATGAAGAAAAAGAAAAAAGCATATTCCTTGCAGCGGAAATAAATTCACTTTCTAAATACCTGGCCGATAAAAAGATCAGTGCACAAAAAACACCCAGTGGAACTTTTGTACAGGTGATCAATCCCGGCACCGGCGACCTGGTTGCTCCGGGTAAAATGATCTCTGTTAATTATACCGGCACCGGCTTTATCACAGGAAAAGTATTTGATAGCAATACCGATACGGCTTTTAATCATGTGGAGCCGATGACCTTTGCCGTAGGAACCGGACAAATGATCAAAGGTTTTGATGAAGCTATGCTATTCCTCCGTCCTGGTGCGGAAGCAAAGCTTTATATTCCATCGATGCTCGCTTATGGTGCCCGCCCTAACTCACCCAATATTAAAGAATTTGAAAATTTGATTTTTGATATCAAAGTAGTAGATGTAAAAGATCAGGAGCAGGTACAACAGCCGGTTGTAAAAGAATTGCAGAAAAAAAATTGACGCGGCTCAATCAAATAAATAACGCCGTAATAAAATAATAACTGAACTTTACACCCGTCTTCATAACAGAGACGGGTTTTTTTATCCGTTGTTACAGAGGCCCCGTTTTTAGTCCAAGGTCCAGGTTTGATAATCAATACCCCCTGAAACAAGTTCCTGAGCAGTCCACTTACTTATTACCCTTTATTATAATCCGCTTTTGATAGGTCTGTGAAAGCACCTGGTTACACAGGCATGATTGAACATCTTGCTGAAAGAGCATCAATTTGATGCTCTTTCTTTTTTTACTGCTGGTAATTATTGAACAGGGTTATGGCTTCTTTAGCCTCTTTTACATCATGCACCCGCAGGATGCCGGCACCATTCATCAACCCGATGGTATTGAGCACTGTCGTGCCATTTAATGCTTCTTCTGCAGCGATGGCCAATGTTTTATAAATGGTTGCCTTGCGGGAAATCCCCAGCAGGAGCGGGGCATCCAGCATTTTAAATATGGACAGGTTGCGCAGCAGTTCGAAATTGTGAGTGATAGTTTTTCCAAAACCAAAACCCGGATCGATAATAATATCAGGAATACCGGCTTTTTGTAATTCACCTTTCTTTTGAATAAAGAAATCCAGTACTTCCTTTGTCACATTTTCATAAATGGGTTGCTGTTGCATGGTTTGCGGTGTTCCCTGCATATGCATCAGTACGTACGGCACCTGCAAAGCCGCTACTGTACTGATCATTTTAGTATCAATACTGCCGGCGCTGATATCATTCACAATAGAGGCACCTGCCGCAACTGCTTCTTCCGCCACGTCTGCATAATAAGTATCTACAGAAATAAAAGTATCCGGGAAATGGCTGTTGATGGCTGCTATCGGTTCAATGATCCGTTCCAATTCCTGTTCAGCACTGAGTTTCTCACTTCCGGGCCGGGTGCTTTGTCCGCCAATATCAAGGATCGTGGCCCCCTCTTTCAGCATTTGTCCGGCTTGTTTCAATACGGCATCCGTTCCCTGCCGGCGGCTGCCACTATAAAATGAATCGGGGGTGATATTGATGATCCCCATTACCACCGGCTTATCAATGACCAGTAATCTTCCTTTACAATTCAGCGTAAACATTAGTCGCAGTTCGTTATTTTTGGAGCTAAGATATAACGGAAGTCTGAAGGCAGCCGCCAGAAAAGGAAATCCTGATCAAAAAATATGACAACAACCAACCAGCAATACGATATCGCCATCAACTCCTGCAAAGATATTTTTTTGAAAAAAGCAAGCGATTACGGTACCGCCTGGAGAGTGCTGCGTACCATCTCAATCGTTGACCAGATCTTTATCAAAGCCCAGCGTATCCGCACCATCCAGGAAAAGAAACAACAAAAGGTGGCAGATGATATCACGGCTGAATTCAAAGGCATCATCAATTATGCCGTCATCGGGTTGATACAATTAGCCCTGCCTGCTGATGCCCCGGAAGAACTCGAATTGCAACAGGTGGCTGCTTTGTATGATGAGAATGTAAGCACAGCCAAAAGACTGATGCAGGATAAAAACCATGATTATGGCGAAGCCTGGAGAAGTATGAGCCAGGAAAGTTTCGTGGACCTGATCTTAATGAAACTGCAGCGTATCCGGCAGATATTGTCAAATGAAGGTAAGACACTGGTCAGCGAAGGCATTGATGCGAATTACCATGATATTTTAAACTATGCTGTCTTTGCACTGATCCTGATGGCGGAAGCATAAGTTCCCCGGCTTTGCCCGTTATTGTTTATTTTCAGTTTACAATTAAGTTTTATGAAAGCAACGATCAATATAATCCGGGTAATCGTTGGGGTATTATTCATTTTCTCCGGTTTGGTGAAAGCGAACGACCCGCATGGACTGAGCTATAAAATGCAGGAATTTTTCGAGATCTGGCAGCTGGGCCAGTTCAACGATT
>JAEUVP010000110.1 GCA_016786805.1 Chitinophagaceae bacterium
ATCACCCGGTTGTTGTCATCCGTGGCAATAAAAAAATTAACCGGGATGTCCGTAATATCTGAAGCAGGGAGTTTGTTTTTTGTGAGTAAGTCGGCGATAACCGGTAGTTCTGCTTTATCAGCCATACGATATGTTATGTTCATACACTGGGTATTTAAAAATTTACTTAGCAACAGGCTTTTTCGTTTTTCACTTTCAGGTTATTGAACAGGGAAGTGAATTCGCTGTTGAATTTTTCAAAAGCTTTCCAGTTGATGCAGTAGCAACTGCGGGGACCGTCAACGGTTCCGTTGATCAGACCTGCGTTCTTCAGTTCTTTCAAATGTTGTGATACGGTGGATTGCGCCAACGGTAATATATCGACGATCTCACCACAAATACATTCATTGCGCTGCGCCAGTACTTTCAGGATAGCGATACGGGCAGGGTGACTCATGGCCTTGGCAAAATTGGCCAGGTCCTGTTCTTTCTGTGTAAACTCTTCTTTCTTGTGGAATGCCATTTTGTTAATCTTATATCGCAAATATACGATTAAAGATTCCAGACCAGCAAATAAAAGTTTATAAATTACCGGAAAGCCCTTATGAACGGCTCTTTTTGACCAGTGAAATGATCACGCCGCTGGTAATAATGCAGAGGATACCGGTCAGTGACATCCAGTCGGGGAAAGCATCGCCCAGGGCCATGCCAATAAAGACGGAGAAGACGATATTGGCATAACCAATCGCTGAAACCATGCCCGCTTTATCAGCGCCATAGGCTTTGGTCACAAAGTATTGGCCAAACAAGGCGGCGAGACCCAGCCATAACACATAGAACCATTCAATACCAGATGGCCATTTCCAGCGGATAAAGAAAACATCATCAGCAGGTATATGAAAAAGATAACCGCATCCCATAAAAATTAGGGGGACCAATACGCCGGTGCCGATAAATGCTAGAACAATGATTCGGGTATCATAATAGCCAGCTAGCCGGTTGACGGTGATATAAGCTAAGGCAGAAGTAATGCCCGATAGTAAACCTGCCACATGGTAGTACCAGGGAAAATGAATGGCTGGTTTATAGATGAGTAACATACCAAGAAAGCCCAGCACCACCGCCAGTAATACAACCCGTCCATGGTATTCCCGGAACAATAAAAAAGAAAAGACGGCAATGAATAAGGCAGAAGTAAGATTGTAGGTCATCGCTGTCCCCAGTGGCAAATGAAGGATACAATACAATAAAGTGTACAAAGCTGTTGTACCCATCATGCCGCGGAAGATAAGTAAGTGAAACTTTCCGCCTTTGTTAACCGGCGGCCGCATCATAAACCCGGCTATTAATACCAGCAGTCCTACGAGATTTCTCCAGAACACCAGCTGACCCGCACCAAAACTTCCTTTTAATAATTTGGCAGCCCCGCCCATTAATGAAAAACCTAATGCTGCGAAGAGCATATAGATGATTCCTTTATAGCGGGGATCAATGGACACTTAGTTGATATAAAATCTGTATAGTAAAGAAACCGATGAACCCGTAAGGCTATTAACAGGAACATCCAAAACTTCTGATATAAGACTTGGTTGCAAAATTAGTTTCCCAAATTTTCCACCAACAGTAAAATTAATACCTCCTATGAGAAAGCCACTTTTCGCCGGAAGGTTTCGCTCATTAATAACCACTCCGCTTTGGTCTTTATTAGTCTGGGTGATCTGATCTTTAAGAACGATATTAAACCCAAATTCTGGCCCAATTGAAAAGGTAATTGGTTGTAACGGATTGAAAATATATTCAAAACCAATTGTTGGCTCAAGTGTAAGAAGGTATCCATCTATTTTTCCAGATGATCCGTTATTTTGAATTTCCTTTCCATTTAATTGCCGATAGGCAATATTAATTCCACTCCTCGATCTGAATCGCCCGTAAGACCGTTTTGATTGTAATGTTATGCCAATCCCGGCTCTGATGCCCGGTGTATAACTGAAGTTGAAATTGCTTAGACCATAATAACCACCGGTGGGTGTATAATAATCCTGTAAAGAAATACCTGATGACAAGTCTATTTTAGCTCTCACTTTCGTACTCTGTCTTTTCTGCCCTGATCCCCCATTTATTTTCTCAAAAAACTCTACAAGGTCTTTTTGCCTGTAGTCAAGCTTTTCAAGGATCCTCGTTAATGAACCATTATCATTTTCCGGGATATAAGTAGTCAGCAAATTCTTATATTGTTCATCCCGGTATAGAACACCGTCTGTTAACCTGACCCGGAAGATAAGCTCCCGGGGGTTATCCTCTTTGTCATGTATAAAGAAGTAGGGCCGGTCCCCTGTATTCAATTCATATAATTTTTTTTCTCCGGTATAGAGAAGTCTTAACCAAACAGTATCCGTAATAAGTTCTTCACCAAAATTCTTTTTGGCAGTAGCCAATTCAGCCGGACTATTATGAAAGGAAACAATATAACGCTGGTAAACATCTTCCCCGTCCACGCCAAAACCTGGCAGGTCGGCAATTTTATAGACTTGGGTATTTCCTTTTTCCCGGAACGTAACCGTTTTGGGATTATAATCCCAGTTTCCGTAATCAATCTCACCCCTTAAGCTGTCCCGGGAATTCAGGACCACGTACCCCGGTTTAAAATTCTTCTGTCCGTGACAGAAAGAAAAAAAGAAAAAGCAAAAACAAAAAACGAAAGTCGATTTCATCAGATCTGGTTTTATATTATTTAAATAAGGCTAATTTTTCAACTGCCGCTTCCAGCGTTTCTTTATTCTTCGAAAAACAGAAGCGCAGCACTTTATCATCTTTCCCATTTTGATAAAAGGCCGAGACCGGGATCGTGGCTACACCGGCTTCTTTGGTGAGGCGGATGGCAAAGGCCTTATCGCCTTCCTCACTGATCCGTTCATACGTGCCGCAGATAAAATAGCTGCCATAGGAATCTTTCAACGAAAATTTCGTTGACTGCATCAGCTGTTTGAAATAGTCTCTTTTCTCCTGTATAAAAGAAGATAGCGAAAGGTAAGCGTCTTTATTCTTAAGAAATGTAGCCAACGCCACCTGTGATGGAGTAAAGCAGCTGAAGCAATTATACTGGTGTACTTTCCTGAATTCTTTCGTCAGAGCTGCCGGGGCAATACAATAACCCAGTTTCCAGCCGGTGCAGTTATAAGTTTTACCAAAGGAAAAACAGACAAAACTTCGTTGCAGCAGGTCGGGGTAGCGCAGCATACTCTGGTGCGGGATATGATCAAAGATCAGGTGTTCATATACCTCATCGCTGATGATGAAAATATTAGTACCCTCCGTGATCTTTCTAAGTTCCTGAATATCATTTTCACTGATCACACTTCCTGTAGGGTTGTGCGGTGAATTAATGATGATCGCTTTGGTTTTTGCTGTCACCGCTTTTTTCACAGCCTGCCAGTCAATATGATAACCGGGATAAACCAGGTCAACTGTTACCGCTTTTGCCCCGTTGATTTCGATATTGGGAATATAACTGTCGTAGGCCGGTTCAAAAACAATCACTTCATCTCCGGGTTGCAGGATAGCAGTAAGCGAGGAATAGATGGCATAAGTTCCCCCGGGTGTGATGGTGATCTCTGTATCCGGGTTGATGTTTGCAGCATATAAAAACTCCGCTTTTTCAGCGATCGCTTCCCGCAATGGCATCCAGCCCGGCATCGGTGCATACTGGTTGAAGTTATTTTGCATGGCTTCATTCACCAGCCCGGTCAGTTCGTGGCTCATCGGGAAATCAGGGAAACCCTGGCCCAGGTTCACGGCTTTGTATTCATTGGCTAAAGCACTCATCACGGTAAAAATGGTGGTGCCGACGTTGGGGAGTTTGGATTGGAGCTGCAAGGGAGCAATTTGAAAATGAGATAATGTGCAAATTAGTAAATGAAACTAAGAGGAGGATCAGTTTTTCTTTTTGCCAACCACCAGTTCATAGGAATGATCGATCCATTCTTTGAGTTGTTTGGTGGAAACTGAACCATCCACCACAATTGTATTCCAGTGTTTCTTGTTCATGTGATAACCTGGCAATACACAGGAAAACTCTTCCCGCAGTTCAATAGCTTTATCCGGGTCGCATTTTACATTGAAACGCAGCTCTGCTTCATCCAGTCCTGTTAACAGGAATACTTTATTATTAACCTTAAACACTAATGTATCCGGTCCGAAAGGAAGTGTTTCTTCCACTCCCGGTTTGGATAAGCAATACTCCCGTAAACTTTCAATATTCATATGATGCAATAATGGCGGTGGCTTCTATCTCAATCAGGTAGTCCGGATCTATTAATCCTTTTACTTCGATCATACTGGTACAGGGTTTCACCTGGCCGAAGAATTCACCATGTGCTTTTCCATATTCTTCCCAACGGGCAATATCAGTAACAAACATTCTTGTCCTGACCACATCCTGCAGCGACGCCCCGGCTCTTTTCAACACAGCTTCTATTTTTTCGATGATATACTTTGTTTGTGCATACGCATCGTCTTTCCCCACCAGGTTACTGTTATCATCAACGGCCACAGTTCCGGTGACTTCAATGGTATTACCGATTTTCACCGCCCGGCTGTAACCGACAATATCTTCCCATTTAGCACCTGATGAATAATTGGTTCTTTGCATATAATTTATTTCTCCTGTTATGATAAAGGAAGAAGGTAAGGAACAACTTTCGTGGAAATCCCTTTGTTCTTTTTCTCTTAGTTGCTCTTAGCTCTTAATTTCTATATTTTCATTTTTGATCAGCGGTTCGCCCTGCATTTTTAAAAAGATCTGTACCACCGTGATCACATCTTTCTGGCAATAGGTTACAATTCGTTCGGTATTCTTTTCTTTCCAGTACACTTCCCAGACCATGCTGCCATCAATATCATCTTTTGGGGTGGCAATGCCAAGGGCATGCGCCAGCAGGTTGAGCGAGGTATAACTTTTGAAATCCCCAAACTTCCAGAGTTCCATGGTATCAAGATGACTGACTTCCCATGGTTTTTTACCACTGGCATTGAGAATACCCGGGATGGGAAGCCCGTTGATGATCAGCCGGCGGCATAAGTAAGGAAAGTCAAA
>JAEUVP010000172.1 GCA_016786805.1 Chitinophagaceae bacterium
GTGAAAACGATATTGAAAGTATAGACCATATATACCTCCAGTTGAGGAAAATTCTGCGAAAGCCGGGAAAGAAGAACATCCATTACTCCATTAATGATAAGCGATACCAGCAATAAAAAACCCAGCGTAATGATCATCGAAAAAGAAAGCAGGCGGTTAATGATCAGCCTGAACCAGCCCCTTCCCCTGTAAGGCTTGGCTTTCAGGTGCCATATCTGGTTAATGGAATCCTGGATCTCTGTAAAAACTCCTGTTGCTCCTATCACCAATGTGGCTACACCAATAATAGCGGCCCAGTTGCTGCCGGAAGACAAGGTCGCATTCCGGATCGTTTCCTGTATCTGCAATGCTGCATCCTTACCTACGAAACCGGCGATCTGTGCATACACACCTCCTTCCACCGCCTCCCGGCCGTAAAAAATATCGCTGACCCATATAATAATGATAAGCAGGGCGGGAATGGAGAATATAGTATAATACGCCAGCGCTGCACTTAGCTTCAGCACTTTATTGTCTGTAAATTCTACCAAAGTCTCTTTGGTGATCCGCCAGGCTCCTTTTAATGACATGGGTAATAATTAAGCATCCGGTTATGTAGTCATACATAGTGCCAAACATGAAGAGATATTGATAATAGATCGTGACGGAGGCCATAAATACACATTTAATTACTGCTTCATTAAATAGATCAGCGTTTATAGCAGGTTTAGCCGAAGTAAAGCAACGTAACTCGTCACAACAATGCCCAACGCATAAAAGCGATCTTATGCCTGTCAAACAATATGTTTATTAAAAAACCGGGCGGGGTATTGGGATTACAGCTTCTCGTTATTCTTATGCCGCTCCGCATCCCTGATATTCTTCTTCTCAAAATTCTTTTCCAATGCCTCCGTCAGGTTAACACCTGTTTGGTTGGCCAGGCAGATCAGCACCCAGAGCACATCCGCCATTTCATCGGCCAAAGGGCCAGGCCCCTGCCCAAAAGTGGGCTTCTCACCCGGTTTGTATGACTGATCTCCGTATATCCTCGCCATATGTCTTGCTAATTCTCCTACCTCTTCTGTTAAGATGGTCATGTTGGTGAGTTCACTGAAATAACGGACACCCACGGTTTTGATCCAGCCATCCACCTGTTGCTGCGCTTCCAGAATAGTCATAACAAAATTTTTAAAGTGCTGCTGCAATATAGCATGATTCTTGCCGTTTAGAACCTCCCGATCCGAACCCTCCTGCCCTCTGAAAGCGATAAAATCAAATTTCTATTCTATGATGCGTCCAGCTACCCGGCGATTCATGGTGATCGTCACCTGTCTTTTACTTGTGTTAACCTCACTGGCCCAGCCAGACAATGATTCGTTTAAGCAAACAATCAAACCTTACCGCATTCTCACTTCCGGCAAACAGGTAACGGTGAAAAGCACTAAACTCATTAAGAATATTATGGTGTGGACCGCCAGCGGTCATCGTATCGTGGAGCAACGGGAGGTAAATGCCAGTACGTTTAACTTTAATGCCCCGGCCAAAGACAAGATCTATTTTATCATGATCCAGTATGACGGCATGAAGCCGTTTACGGAGAAAGTAGGGGTTCAGTAAGCTAAGAGCTCAAAAATGAGGGCCCTTTTTATCCTCCTTCACTTTTAGTCATTCCTTATTTTTTGTATCTATTACAATCGTCACCGGCCCGTCATTCAATAATTCCACTTTCATATCAGCCCCGAAAGAACCTGTTTTAATTTCCCTGCCCAGGTCAGTTATTAATTGCTGTATCATTTTTTCATACAGGGGAATAGCTATGTCCGGCTTGCTGGCTTTAATATAAGAAGGCCGGTTGCCTTTTTTGGTGGAAGCATGCAGGGTGAACTGGCTCACCAGCAATATGCCCCCGTTTTGATCCTTTACTGATTCATTCATCACCCCGGCTGCATCATCAAAAATGCGGAGGTTGACGATCTTACTGCTCAGCCATTCGATATCTTCTATTGTATCAGCGTCTTCAATACCAAGCAATACTAATAACCCGGTCCCGATCTGTCCATAAATACTGCCATCAATTGTTACGCTTGCTTTCGATACCCGTTGAATAACCGCCCTCATAATTTGTACCTTTGATTGTTGCACAAATGTAAATGAACCCTGCACCCAAATGATCAATCTTCTTCCTGAAATACATTTCCAGACCACCCGCAGTGGCGGCAAAGGCGGGCAGAACGTTAATAAAGTAGAAACGGCTGTTATCGCTGCCGTTCATATTGACTCCTCTGCTATCCTCTCTGCAGAACAAAAACAAACCATCAAAGAAAAATTATCGAACCGCATCAATACAGAAGGTTATTTGCAGGTGAAAGCACAAACCCACCGTACTCAATTAGCCAACAAAGAAGAAGCTGTACAGAAAATAAACGAGCTGGTGCAAAAAGCACTGGAAAAGAAAAAAGCCCGGATCGCCACAAAG
>JAEUVP010000181.1 GCA_016786805.1 Chitinophagaceae bacterium
CCCAGCAGGATCCGCATTACTTTATTCCCTTTTTGAAAAACCTTCTCTTCTCCATTATCGGTTTTTAACGGCAGGTTTTCGGAAGTAAAGAACAGGTTCAATTTATTATCCAGTTCTGCTTTTGAAGTGCCGGTGATGTTATAAACAACAGCATCTTTCTCAAAATCAACAACCTTACAATTCATAATTGTTTTTTTAGTTCCTGATCGGCCTTCCGCTTTTTAACACACTTTGTATTCTTTCCAGGCTTTTCTTTTCGCCGCATAAAGAAAGGAAGGCTTCTCTTTCCAGGTCCAATAAGTATTGTTCGGAAACAAAAGTTGGTTCACTCAGGTCACCACCGCACATTACCCAGGCCAATTTTTTTGCCACCACTGCATCATGTTCAGTAGCATAATTTGCTGTTTTCATCGCATGGATACCTGCGTATAAGGCTCCGAGTGCAGAACGGCCTAAAACTTTTACATCTTTGCGTTGTACGGGCATGGTATAACCACTGTCAGATATTTCAATGACTGATTTTTTTGCTTCGGCAATTCTTCTTCCCTGGTTCACCACCACTTCGTCCAGGCCTTTCCTGTATACTCCAATATCAAATCCTTCAAAAGCGGAAGTGGCTACTTTGGCAGTAGCAATGTTTAAGAAACGATTTTTTAAGGTAATAGTTTCCGGTTCATCTTCGTGCATTTCATCAGATGCTCTTAATGCAAATTCCTTGGTACCGCCGCCACCGGGAATCAAACCCACACCCAGTTCAACAAGACCAGTATAAGTTTCTGCAGCCGGGCAAACTTTATCAGCATGCAAACTTAATTCACAGGCACCGCCTAAAGCTAATCCATGCGGCGCTACTACAACCGGTACGGAAGAATAACGGGCTCTCATCATCGTATTCTGGAATAAACGGATGGCCATATCCAGTTCGTCATATTCCTGGTCAATGGCCAGCATAAAGATCATTCCCACGTTGGCCCCGGCTGAGAAATTGGAGCCTTCATTACCGATCACTAATCCTTTATAACTCTTTTCTGCTTTTTCAATTGAAGTTTGAATACCGGCCAATACATCACCTCCAATGCTTCCCATTTTAGTGAACCATTGCAGGCCGAGCACATCATCACCCAGGTCATACAATTTGCAACTGCCATTTTTCCAAACTAGTTTATCCTGGTAATTGCTCATGACGATAAATGCTTCACCACCTGGTAATACTTTATAGGATTTACTGGCGGGATCATAGCAGTATTTTTTACCAGCTTCTACTTTGAAGAAATTTTTATTTCCTGCAGCGAGCATTTCTTCCACCCAGGGGGCTACTTTATAACCCGCTGTTTTCATGGCTTCAACTGTTTTGCCCACCCCAAGCACATCCCAGCTTTCAAAGGCACCAATCTCCCAGCCAAAACCAGCCATCATAGCATCATCAACACGGTACAACTCATCACTGATCTCCGGGATGCGATGAGAAATATAGGAGAACAATCCATAATGAAAGTGACGATAAAAATCGCCGGCCTTATCCTGGCCAGCACATAACATTTTCAAACGCTGGTACAGGTCATCAATTGGTTTGGCAGCTTCTACCGTAGCGAACTTTGGTTTTACCCTCGGTCCGTATTCCATCGTATCGAGGTTCAGTGTCAGTATTTCCTTTTCACCGGCTGCGCCTTTTGTTTTTTTGAAAAACCCCTGGCCGGTTTTATCACCCAGCCAATTATTGGCTACCATTTTATCTAACCAGGCCGGAATCGTGAACTGGTCTCTTGCTTCATCATCGGGACAATTATCGGCTACCCCCTTTGCCACTTTCACCAGTGTATCAATACCTACCACATCTGCTGTTCTGAAGGTCGCAGATTTAGGACGGCCAATGATCGGGCCCGTTAAGGCATCAATTTCATCAATGCTAAGTTTCAGTTTCTCTTTTACATTCATAATGGCCATCATGCCAAATACACCAACACGATTGGCGATGAAGGCAGGGGTGTCTTTACACAACACGGTTGTTTTACCGAGATAGAGATCACCATAACTCATCAGGAAATCAACAACAGCAGGATCAGTATCAGGAGTGGGGATCACTTCGAGTAATCGCAGGTAACGGGGGGGGTTGAAGAAATGCGACCCACAGAAATTCTTTTTGAAATCCTCACTTCTTCCTTCGCTCAGCATATGAATGGGAATGCCGGATGTATTGGAAGTGATCAGTGTGCCGGGCTTGCGGAACTGTTCTACCTTCTCGTACACAATCTTTTTGATATCCAATCTTTCCACCACCACTTCAATGATCCAGTCGCAACCGGCAATATCTTTCATATTGTCATCGAAGTTGCCGGTGCTGATCTTCTTTATTACGTCTTTATGATAAACCGGCGAGGGGTTGCTTTTGATAGCAGCAGCCAGGGCATCATTTACGATCTTATTCCTGAGCTTTGGATCAGTACTTTCAACAGCTTCCTTCGGGACGATATCCAGCAACAAGACCTGTACGCCAATGCCTGCAAAGTGGCAGGCGATTCTTGAACCCATTACACCGGAGCCCAGAACGGCTACTTTTTTTATACTCCTTTTCATACGACAAAATTAGTTAGTTATGCAACTATTTTGAAATCGAAGATAGGAGTTTTTCTTGCAGAAAAAGCAAATTGTAAGGAGCTTAAAATGAAGATAACGGCCTCAGAGCGGCGAGAGACTGCAGTCAACAGTTACCCGGATCGTTTTGGAAATATTATCCCGGTA
>JAEUVP010000182.1 GCA_016786805.1 Chitinophagaceae bacterium
CTTGTACTGTAGTATTTCTATTCGGCTTTTATTAAAACCCTTTTTCCGGACCGCATTGCTTCATAAACGGCCTGTAAATATTTTACATCCCGCCTCCCCATTTCTCCGGGAACAATACTTTGTTTATTATCCCTGATCGCCATTGCAATTCCATCCATTTGTTTGGCCTGCTGGTTAATGTGCGGAAAGTTCATTATGCCTGTTGGTGTGCTTCCACGTTGCCCGGTATAATTGTATGCGGAAGTTAATTCAAATACGCCTTGCTCTGCTTCTGCATGTAAAAAATTATGGGAATCGTTATAGCTCGTTTTGCCTTCGGCCATCAATCCATTGGGGAATTCCATTTGCCAGGTAAGCGATTGTTCCACTTCTTTGAACCGTTCAAAATCGGTTTTGGTTCCTTCCTGTGCGGTAACTGCAACAGGTAACATACCGGTGGTATAACACATGCCCTGTATCACGTATATACCCAGGTCCATCAAGGGACCACCACCGGCATATTTTTGTGTGAGACGCCATTGCGAAGGGCGGGCTACAAAACCAAAGCCACCTGTAAGTTTTTTTATTTCACCATATATTTTTTGAGTTCCGCAGCGTACCATTTCTAAATTGTAGGGCTCAAAGTGCAGGCGATAACCAATACTTAAATGCACATTAGCTTTTTTACAGGCAGCGATCATGCGGTCGCAATCTTCAAGAGTAATTGCCATCGGTTTTTCGCAGATCACATGCTTGCCCGCTTCTGCAGCACGGATGGTATATTCGGCATGCATATTATTGGGCAACACCACATAAATAATATCAATATCGGGATTGTCTTTTATGGAATCATAGTTATCGTAGCTATATATATTCTTATCAGGGATATTATACTTTTCTTTCCATACCGGGATTTTAGATGGGGTACCTGTTACAATACCTGCGAGGTAGCAATGTTCGGTTTCCAGCAGGGCGGGTGCTAATTGGCCACCTGCATATCCTCCAAGTCCAACTAAAGCAATACCGAATTTCCCCTCCTTATTTTGCATGGTTTGTTGTTTTGATGACTTACTGTTACAATTTGCTGCGGCGGAAAGAAAAGGAATACCCAATCCTGCCAGGCCCACATTATAAATAAAGTTTCTCCTGGATCTTTTTGAAATATTATCCATACCAAAATTTTAGTGTTTAAAGCCGGGTTGCTGTTGCCTGATATACTCTGCCACTTCTATCAGCGGAGCTGTCCATATCTCGTTTTGTTTTTGGGTGATATACAACAGGAGCTCCCGGTGTGCCGCTATTGATACATCTAAACTATTCCCTCCTCCCACTCCATGAAAAAGGAGTACCAGCAGGGAGTTAGTCTGTATAGCTTTGTCAACCCAGGCTTTCATCTCTTCAAAGCTGTGGTTATTGACCATGTAACAATCAATATTGTACAAATTCACTTCATTGAGCTTGTGCATTTCATTCCTTACGGCTCTTGCTCCTGCAAAATCATTTTTCATTCCGTTGATGAATAAGGAATCATCTACTTTCATATCGCCACAGGTAAATGCAAACGTCCTTTTTGTTTTGCCATCCAGCGCCTGTAAAAACAAATTGGTCATGCGTAGTTCGTTTTCTATGCGTCGTACAGAATAATTTCGTAAATCATTCTGCTTGCTCACCCACTCTCTGCCGGCACCGCCAATGCAGGGATGAAACAATGTGTGATTGCCGAGTTCATGCCCCTTTTTATCTAACTGTTTCCATTCTTGTAATCGTTTCTGTACTGAACCAGAAAATGCGGTTATATAAAAAGTAGCTTTTAGCCCCAGGGAATCCAATACAGGCAGCGCATTATCGAGATGCTGGTCAAGGGCATCATCATAAGTAAGTACCACGGCACATTTTTTCCCTTTCCATTCTTTATCCTGGCCCCGTGCTTGCTGATACATGGAAGCGGCCAGCAGCAATAACAGAATTATATTTTTCATTTTAGTCCATTTAAGATACTTGTTTATTTTTGTTTCTTCCTTTTTCTCAACATATTCTCCCATGACTTTTTGTGAGCCATGCTTATACTCTTCTTGTGTTGTTGCTACATTGAATTTCCTAAACTAAATATTGTTTATTCAAAACTGACCCAGTCGATCTCAATTCGTTTGTTATTTTTTGCTGTTATAAAAATATGTTGAATGCCGGCTATGGTTTTTGCAAGGTTCCCCTTACTGATATTCCATACCTTGATGTTGCCGGGTTTAAGAGTAGCGATTACAGGGCCGGCCGTGCTCCCTGTTCGAAATTCAATTTCCGCATCTTTTTCTCCCAGCATGTTTGCAGTTATTTTTTTGAGTGGCTTAGCGCCGAAATTGACCGTGTTGTACTGAACCCATGCACCTTGTTTAGTGAAGATCGTTTTCCAACCCAGGAATCTGTTGGTGGTATCAATAAAATCAATGGAGGCGCCTTCGTTACTGATGGCAGAATAACGATCAACCTGTATTTCTTTTTTTGCATCGGTCACCCCAATGCCTCTTAAAGTGGGAATTACTTTTTTAATGGTGCCATCAGCATTGAATGATAAACTATCAGCTCGTATGGATCGGGCTTTGTCAAACCCGGGTGAATAATCCCTGTCGTGGTAAAAAAGGTACCACTGGTTTTCAAAATTGATAAAAGAATGATGATTGGTCCAGCAGCCGGAGGCCGATTCATCCATAATAACGCCGGCATATTTAAATGGGCCAAGTGGATTATCGCCGATGGCATATTCCAGTCTTTCAATTTTATTTTCCACATGCGGATAGGTTAAATAATAAACCCCATTGCGTTCAAACAGGTACGGCCCTTCTTTGAGCCCTTTTGTTGGAAGATAGCCAAGTGTGTCTACTTTTGAATCCAGCTCCAGCATATTGGATTTTAACTTTGCTCCATAAATATTACCTGCCGACCAATAGAGATATGCCTGCCCGTCTTTATCAATAAATACATTGGGATCAATGCCATGAACGCCTTTGATAGGTGTTGATTCGGGTGTGTAAGGCCCTTCCGGCTTGTTAGCAACAGCAACGCCTATTCTAAATCCCTTGCCATAAGTAATAGTATCTTTTGGTGCCGCAGGAAAATAAAAATAGTATTTCCCATTCCGCTCAATACAATCGGGTGCCCACATGCTGTAGCTATCGGGCCTAACCCAGGGGACTTTATTTTGTGTGATAATTAGGCCATGGTCTGTCCAGTCGGTGAGGTTTGAGGAAGAAAATACATGATAATCTTCCATACAAAACCAGCCTGGACGACCCTTGCCTTCTGTAGCAAGGAGATCATGTGAAGGGAATACGTATACCTTATCACCAAATACCCTGGCGGAAGGATCGGCCGAAAACTGGTTTCGTACGATCGGGTTTTGTGCCATGGCATTATAATGCAGTGCTGCCATTAAAGTCGCCGTAGTAAGAAATTTTGCTATATAGATTTTCATTCTACTACTTATTATTGACGTTCAAAAAATAGTTTACTACAGTCATTTTAGTCAAATACTGCTACAAATCCATCATTTCCTTTTACAAGGATCTCCATTTTTCCATTTGATGGTACCACTGTATTTTTTGTAGCGAATGATACTTCATTTTTTACACCTGTGCCGGTTGTGATCAATATTCCTTTTTTGCCTTTTAGAAAGGACAGATCCAGTGAAAGTTTTTTTTCAATATCTTCTCCATTTAAAGTAGCTACATACCATTTCTTACCGGTCTTCCGGGCTATCACATATAGCTTGCCTGGAAAAGCTTCAATCAATTTAGTATCATCCCAACTATTTGGAATGGATCTTAAAAAATCTTGTACATAAAATGGCACATGCGCCATTCCTTCCGGCGTTTCGGCAAAGTGCTGAATACCGGAGAGAAATGTAACAGATGTTGCCAGCTCAAAAGCCGATGTTGTAGTTTTCGTGATCCGGGGAATTTTATACAAACACATGGGTGTAAAGTCCATCGGGTCGAATGCATTACGAACCATGGCTACCATGATAGCATGTTGCGGATACAGGTTTGCATCATTCTGGTTAAACGTAATCATCTCATATCCCTGCACACCCTCTGCTGTCAGAAAATTGGGATAGGTTCTCTGCAACCCCCTGGGTAAGGTAGCGCCATGAAAATTGACCAGCAGTTTATACGTTGCTGCATCTTCCAGGATATCCTGGTAATAATTTATCATGGATTGTCCATCCCCAGAAAAGAAATCAACCTTAATTCCTTTAATGCCCACCTGCTGCAACCGGGAAAATTCTTTTATACGGCTTTCATGCGTAAGCAGCATATCTTTTGGCGTCATCTTCACAGTGTTCCAGCTGCCGGCTGAATTATACCATAAAAGAATGCCTACATTTTTCTGCTTTGCATAATCCGTTAATAGTTTTATCGAATCATAACCAATGCGTTTATCCCATTCGGCATCAACCAGGCAATATTGCCAATTCATCGCTGCGGCATAATCAATAAATTTCTTTTGAACCCGGTATATCGTAGAATCATCTTTCTGCAATACCCAACTCCAGGAAGCTTTGCCGGGTTTTATAAAAGAAGGATCAATTTTCCTGGCTGGGAATGCAAGGTCTGTTCCCAGCGTAGATTCTGTGATCGTCTTCATACTGCCAATCACAATAATTCTCCAGGGTGTTATCCACGGCAATGGAGATTCGGGGTTCAATGTTGCTTTACCATTGGTAAACACTTCGGGTGCCTGCGGAAAATTAATTTTGTACTCATTGTCCGGAGAGTATTGTTGCAGGGCTGTACCGCAATAGGTTCTTCCCAGAGCTGCTTCCGTGATCAGCATCCAGGTATCATTATGTTTAAATAAAGCCGGGTAAACCCAGCCGTTTGGGCCGGGAGAAGGAGTACCTGTTGGAATATCAATCTTGTAATGCGCTTCATAAGATGGGTTAGTGTGTTCAAAACCAGACTGGGCTTCGGTCTTGGGTTGTAACCAGGCTCTTGTCCCTTCATTGAAATGAAAGCTGGTCGTTTCAGCGGTAATTTTTTTTATGCCCGTTGACCTTTCCGGAAATTCATAGTGAAAAGCAACCCCGTCATTTGATACCCGGAAGATGATATTCATTTTTTTGCCGGAAAGCGTTTTAGTTTCAAAAATTCTTTGTGTGGCTATATAGCGGATGTTCTTCTTTTTTGCATTCAGCATGGTATAGTTGTCTTTCACTATTACAGGAGCTGTAACTTTTACCAATTGTAAATTTTTTGAAAAATCTTCATCTTCTCTTACTACACCAAGCTTTGAATGTTTTAAAATGATACTGCCCTTATAGGAAACAGAATAGCTGGCGGTGGCAATATCGCAATTAACAACGATATTCTTGTCCGGGCTGCTGACGGTATTTGCTGCTGATTGAGCATTGCTTTCAGTTAAACAGAAAATCAGTAATACGAAAACCAGTAACCTTTTCATATTTTTTCAATTTTGTTTCACTCCTGTTATTATATCCGTAATACGGAAATAATCAAAATCAGCAAAGCCTCCAATATTTTTAGTGGCATAATTAAATAGGGCAAAGCGATAGCCGATAAAATGCGGAAGGGTATAGGTCATTTTTAATGGGGTTCCTAATGCTATCCAGCTGTTGCCATCTAAACTATAGAAGAAATGAGCTGTATCTTTTCTGTTGCTGAAATCACATTCGGCTTTAAAGAAAACGGTCGTTTGATGTAAAGGGATGGAGGCAACTTCATCGGCTTTGCCATTGCCTGCATTGATCATTACAATTGTTTTGCTGTCGCCATTTATTTTTATTCCAGCCAATCCATAATTTTTTTGCAGCAATCCGAGCCCGGCAAAATCACCATCTTTCATGTTAGAAACATCAAGCGATGTAATGCCTGTACAAACAGGGCCGATAGTTCTTTGTGTTAAAGAATTTCGTGCCAGCAAAAAGGATGTATCAATCCTTCCTGTTTTTAAACGCAGAAAACCTTTTCGTTCTGTAACAGACCATAAACTGTTATCTGGATTATGATTCCATTGCCACACCAATGGAAAGGAAGCATCTTTTTTCCTGCGGGTAAATTCATCGGAGGCAACAATGTTCGGGATCAAACTTTTGTTGGCAGGTAACTCAAGTGTTTCCGGTACTTTGCCGTTAACGCCCAGTACCGGCCAGCCATCTTCCCATTTTACCGGTACGAGATAAGGAATACGTCCAACTGCTCCGTTATCACGAAAGAGATAACTATACCAGGCGCCATCGGGCATATCGATCAATCCGCCCTGCGCCACCCCTTTATCCTGCAAGGCAACCCTGCCTTGCCAGGGACCAGTAATTTTATCGGCACGGTGTATAAGCACTGTCCGCATGCCGCCACGTGGCCACACAATATTGAATAAATAATACTTTCCGTTTCTTTTAAAAAGCTGTGAACCCTCTGCTTTGAGCATAATATTATCGCCGGCAGGTGTACTGGCATTTTCAATCAGGACCCGTTCTGTTTCGGTTATTACATCCGAAAGGTCTTGCTTTAGCTCCAAAATTTTAAGATTCCCGGCACCATAAATCATATATATTTTTCCATCATCATCAAAAAATAAGGTATGGTCATGGTAGGAAGGTTTGAATGAAACTCTTCGCCAGGGCCCTTTCTCAATATTTTTTGTTGAATAGATATATGTCCTGCCTGTGGTTTGTGCAAAGGTGGAAACATAAAACACCCCGTTATGGTAACGGATACAGCTTGCCCATGATCCCCTGCCATATGTACTTTTACCGTTCGTTAGATTCAGTTCATCCATATTGGCTAATGTATCATACGCATAGCTAACCAGTTTCCAGTTGACGAGGTCTTTGGATTTCATAATGGGTACACCCGGACTCATGTGCATGGTGGTGCTGCTCATGTAATACGTTTTGCCAACACGTATGATTGCCATGTCGGGCACATCGGCATAGATTACCGGGTTGGTTGCCTGTTGGGCTTTTGTTATTGTGGTTATGCAGCAAATGAAAAGCAGCAATCCTGTTATGACTAAATAATTGGGTTTCATATTTTATTTTCTATTGGACATGCACCTTTATCATTTTCAAATCTTTTATAGCAGAACTGTTACCATACCATAATTCATAGTCACCTGCTGTTACATCCATCTTCAATGTTTTATCATTGTAAAATTCAAAAGCGGATGGCGTTAAATGAATAAAGGCATTTACCGTTTTGCCAATACCTACCTCTGTTCTTTTAAATCCCCGTAATGTCTTTATAGCACCGTTTGTGTCGTTAACCTTTTTAACATAGAGCTGTACTATTTCTGTGCCGTTTCTTTTACCGGTATTGCTGACAGGAATTGTAATAGAGAGGTTTTCATCTTTTCTGATTTGTGCGTTACTCAATTGGGCATTTCCAATAGTGAAGCTCGTATAGCTCAGGCCATAACCGAATGGAAAAAGTGGTTCAGCGGTCATGTACCTGTATGTTCTTCCTTTCATGGAGTAGTCTTCAAAATCGGTCAACTGTGTTGTGTCTTTGTAAAAAGTAATAGGAAGTTTTCCCGAAGGATTGTAATCGCCAAACAAAACATCTGCAACAGCCTGTCCGCCGGATTCGCCGCCATACCATGCCTGCAGGAT
>JAEUVP010000473.1 GCA_016786805.1 Chitinophagaceae bacterium
CCACCGAAGCCCAGCAATAATCCAAGGATTGCTTTAACGGGAATTTTTTCTTTGGAAATAAATAATCCGATGATCACTATCCACAATGGGAAGATGGCCCCGATAATGGCGCCCAACCCTGCCGATATCTTAAATTGTAATGCAAGGGTGCTGAGTCCGTTACTCAGCATGAAATTCAGAAAACTCAAAACCAGTATGGGTATCCATTCTTTCCCTTTTGGTAATGGTGACCCTTTGATCAGGAAGAAACAGACATAGCATGTTCCTCCAATGAATTGACGAATCGCTGCCATCTGCAGGCCATCGGGGATATATTGAACTCCTTCCTTTGAAGCGATCCAGGTGGTACCCCAAAAGAAACAAACCAATGCCAGTGCAAAAATGGCTTTACTCCTGGTACCTTTTTTCCGGATGGTCAAAGGATTAAAGACTGATAGTTTCTTTAAAGAATCAGCAGAGGATTGAACAATGGTTTTATGAAAATCAAATATGTTCATTAATGTTTAAAATGACGCATACCGGTTATGATCATCGCCAGGTTATGATCTTTACAATATTCAATGGAATCATTATCTCTTATGGAACCTCCGGGCTGGATAAAACAGGTAATGCCTGCCTCATGTCCCAGTTTTACACAATCATCAAAGGGGAAGAAAGCATCACTGGCCATTACGGCACCATGCAGATCAAATTTAAATTGTTTGGCCTTGTCAATTGCCTGGGTAAGTGAATCAATACGACTTGTCTGTCCACAACCCTTGCCTACTAACTGTTTATTTTTTACCAGGGCAATGGCATTCGACTTTAAATGCTTGCAGACCAGGTTGGCAAAGAGCAGGTCCTGTTTTTCAGCTTCTGTCACCGTTCTTTTAACCGTGCCGGTCCATTCGCTGAAATTGCCTTCATCAATGCTTTGTGCTAAAATTCCGTTCAGTAAACACTTATACTGGACTTTTCCGGTTGGTTGTGCTTTTAACTGTAACAGGATCCTGTTTTTCTTTGATTTTAATACTGCCAGTGCTTCATCATCATAGGCTGGCGCAATCAATACTTCAAAGAATATTTCGTTGATGGCATCAGCTGTGGCTTTATCAATGGTACCATTACAAACTAATACACCACCGAATGCACTGGTTGGATCACCGGCTAATGCAGCATCCCAGCTTTCTTTTACAGAAGCTCTTTGCGCTATACCGCAAACATTGGTATGCTTGATAATGGCAAAAGTAGTATCGCTGAACTCTTTGATCAGTTGCAGAGCAGCGTCAACGTCCACAAGGTTATTATAGGAAAGTTCTTTTCCATTCAACTGGTTGAATAATTCATCCAGGTTGCCATAGAATACACCTGACTGATGCGGGTTCTCACCGTACCTCATTGTTTTTTGAGGTTTATTGAAGGGAGTTTCTATGGTGGTTTGGTGAAAATAGTTAGAGATAGCAGTATCATATGCTGTGCATACATCAAATGCTTTGATAGCATATGCTCTTCTTTGTTCAAGCGAAGTTTCCCCCTGTTGAGAAACCAGCAGCCCGGCAAATTCTTCATAATCTGCTTTCCTGGCAACTACAACAACGTCTTTAAAATTCTTGGCTGCACCACGGATCATAGAAGGTCCGCCGATATCTATTTTTTCAATGATGGCTTTTTCATCCGTAGTAGAAGCCACTGTTTCTTCAAACGGGTAAAGGTCAACGATCACCAGGTCAATTTCCGGAATATGATACTGTTTCATTTCCTGCACATGTGTCTGATCATCTCTCTTACCAAGAATACCGCCAAAAACGGAGGGATGTAATGTTTTTACCCTGCCTCCCAGTATAGAAGGGTAGCTGGTCAAGGTTTCAACCGCTATCACTTTTGCGCCAAGGCTTTCTATAAAAGTTTGTGTGCCGCCGGTGGAATAAATCGTGACACCGAGCTCAGACAGTTGTTTGATAATGTTTTCCAGTCCGTCTTTGTAAAAAACAGAAATAAGAGCCGATTGAATCTTTTTATTCATAAAAATTTGAGTTGAAAGGCAGGCGGATCGCCAGGGAGCCGCAAAGGTAAGTTAACGGAGGTTCATCACAAAAGCCCCTTCTGTTGTTACGTTATGACAGGGAATACCCAGTGAGTCACAATCTTTTTTCCAAAGAGTTGCCTTCCAGGAAGAATTGGAGCCATCAATAACGACCTGCCCGACAACGAAGCTATTGAGTAGCCGGTTTATATAGAGTTTTGGGTTTTTCGAGATGACCAGCAGATCAACTGGCTGCTTTTCTTCAACCGGTTCATAGTTAATGCTGGTGTCAAGGAGCAGTATCTTTTTTGATCGATATTGAAATAGCTGTTCTTTCTTAATAAATGCAGCGATATTGCCCGCCGGGTTGATCCGGTATAAAATCCGGGATGGCTTGAGGTGAAAATTTCTTGCAAAATCATCGGCCAGTAATGAGCTGTCGCCATAAAAAAGGTATTTCCGGCCGCTGATGAAGTCAATAGCTTGTTTTTGGGGGACGTTATAAACAATGATCTTTTGCTGCTGTTCAGATACTATAAAAGACCAGGAACGGAGTGCTAAAAAGCCAAGTAGTGAAAGAAGGCCCCATCTCAATGCTTTACCTGATTGCTCCAGTAGCCAGTAACTTATGGCAGCCACTGCTGCAATCAGTAAAATGGCCTGTGGGATGCTGATTTGTAACCCATCCCAGAGGGAGAAACGGATCGCTTCGACTCTTTCAATATAAGAATTCATTGCCCAGATTAACCAGTGAAGAATTTTACCAACGAAAACTGCAGCAGCCGGAATAAAGGAGATAATACATAAAACAATTTCCCCGATCAGAATTAAACTGGATAAAGGGACCGCAACAAAATTTGTTAAGAGAAAGTAATTCGGGAATTGATGGAAATGATAAATACTGATGGGGACAGTGAGAATTTGTGCCGCCAGGGTTACTGCATTTAGCTTCCATAAAAAATCAATGGCTTTGTTCCGGAAGTAAAACCAGTTATAAATGGGCCGCATAAAAATGATGATGCTCAGTACAGCCGCATAGGATAATTGAAAGCCAACATCCCATAGCCAGTAGGGATTGATACAAAGCAGGATAAATGCTGAAAGAGAAAGAGTATTGAAAATTGAAGTACGTTTTGTATAGCCTTCACCTAAAACAATACAAGTAAACATTAGTGCGGATCGTAGTACGGAAGGTTGTGCGCCAGCCAGCAAACTGAATAGCCAAAGACCCGTAATGATTAGTAATGGCCGCAACCACCTGAGTTTTTTTCTTTTCTGAAGAGGTTGTAGCAGTTGAACCAATAACCAATAGATCAAACCCAGGTGCAGGCCGGAAATGGCAATCACATGCACCACGCCGGTATTGGTATAGGATTGTACAAGGGATTGGTCAAGGTCATCTTTATAACCGATCAACAGGGCTTCAGCTAATCCAAGTTCTTTATTGCCTTTAATATTGGTGCGGAGGATATTAATGACCCAACCCCGGGCCTGAAAAATAAACGCATGCAACCATTTTTCTTTTTTAGAACCTAGTATTTCAAATTCATCTTCTTCCAAGTAAACCTGGTGCGTAATACCCTGGAAGAGGGAATATCTTTTATAGTCGAAACCACCCGGGTTACCCGAGTTTTTAATTTCCTGCAACGGCTTTTTGAAGATGATCTGTGAACCATAGTTTAATTTCCGGAGTACACTGTCTTTCTTAAAATAGATAATGATCTTACCGCTTGCCAGCCGGGATGAATCATTATGGAACAGGTAAGCGACAGATGCATTAGCTTTTAAAGATTTTGTTTTTTCAACTAATGGCTCGTCCAGGGTAACCATGACCGGGTCACCTGGATGGTAGTGCCGGCCTAACCATTGCTGGTTATGCCGTATATCCTCATGCCAGGTAAGCAAGGCACCCAATGCCAGGAAAACAGAAAAAGCAGATATACCGTTAATGAATCCAAGCTGGTAACGATTGAAAAAGGAAAGAAAGAAAAAACTGCCGATGACAAGGATACCGCTGATAAAAAATATCCACCAGGTGGAGGGATTAACCTGCAAATGCCATTGAATTATAATACCTGCCATCATTGCAAACAGCAGCCGGACGAAAGGAGCCTTTTTCCAGAAATAGACAGTAGCAACTGGCATTTTTAAAAGATAAGCAGTCCCGGCTGTTCAAAAAATACTACTTAGCGGGTATTGCGGCCAGCATCTTACCCAAGTATGCTATCTGGCCAAGGTGGTAGATGTCATGCTGCACAAGGCCGTTCAGCAGGAAACGGAAATTATAGTTCCGGTAATCCACTTTTTCTTCCAGGAATGCATCCTCTTTTTTCTTCAATTCTTTAATGATCGAAGCATGCAAAGACTTGAATTCTTTGATCCCT
>JAEUVP010000272.1 GCA_016786805.1 Chitinophagaceae bacterium
CCTTTTTCATTCAAAATGCTTTGGGCCATTTTGATGATCTCAACAGAAAGTGCCATGGTTCGTGGGGTTTGGTGAATAATAAAAGCTACTAAAGGTAACCCCGCTGCCAGCCGGAGTCAATTCCCACTTCGTGGTATTTTCCGGGTGCCAGGGAAGGACAATTCATCCCCGTAACCCCTCAGCCTGTTCAACCGAAACTATTTTTCATGCTTAAATAGGGGTAAACGGTAGTTTGGGTGTTATAGTAAAAAGTACTTTTGGGCGCAGCTTTATTAGCAGAACAAGGACTCAGGGCCATCAGCATGGAATTGCAGGAGCACACCCTTACGGCACAGCTGGCGAAGAGAGATTCGTCCGCTTTCGAGGAGGTTTTTAAAACATATTTTAAGAACCTGCATGCCTATGCCTGCACGATACTGAAAGATGAGGCCGATGCAGAAGAGGCCGTACAACAGGTATTTTTTAAATTATGGGAAAGAGCGGAGCACCTTTCTTTCTCCGGTTCAGTGGCGGCTTATTTATACCGGGCCGTTCATAACCAATGCCTGAACCAGCTGAAGCACCAGAAAGTAAAGGCAAATCACCAGTTACATGTGGCGTATAGTATGAAGAATGAATCTGTGAATGGACCGGCGAAAATGATCAGCAAGGAACTGGAACAAAAGATCCGGGAAGCATTGAATGAGCTACCCGAGCAATGCCGCACTGTTTTCCAGCTCAGCCGTTTTGAAGAAATGAAATACCGGGAGATCGCTGATCAGCTGGATATTTCCATAAAGACCGTCGAAAACCAGATGGGCAAGGCGCTCAAGCAATTGCGTCTCAAACTCGTTGATTTTTTAACCCTGCTGTTTTTAATTATTCATTTTTAATACCAACACCCTGGAAGAAAAATTCTACCATATTAACGATGACCTGCTGGTGAAGCAACTGCTTGGGGAGACCAATACCGCTGAACAGCAACTGGTGCAGCAATGGATGAGTGAAGATCCCGCTAACCAGGCTTATTACGACCAGTTGAAACGAATTTGGGAAAGCAGCCGGCAACTCGCTGCTGTATCCACGGTGGATACGGATAAGGCCTGGGAAAAATTTCAGCAGCGGATCAACAAAAGCGAAGAGAGTAAGGTAACAGAACAACGCAGCCATTTCTCCTGGATGAAAGTGGCGGCAGCTGTTATACTACTGGTTAGCCTGGGATGGCTGGGCTATAATGTATTCAATACAGATGCACCGGTGAAAGAACTGCTGGTGCAAACACAACAGCAGGTAATAAATGATACGTTGTCTGACGGATCGGTGGTCGTACTAAATAAAAATTCTTCCATCAGCTATCCGTCAAAATTTAAAGGCGATAAGAGAGAGGTCAATTTAAAAGGCGAGGCTTTCTTTAACGTGACTCCCGATAAGAAAAAACCGTTTGTAATTGATGTGAATGATGTGCAGGTAACAGTGGTGGGTACTTCTTTCAATATTAAAAATCATAATGATAAAACAGAAGTGGTGGTGGAAACGGGTATAGTAAGAGTTACTAAAAATGGCAAAACGGTTGAACTGAAGGCCGGGGAAAAAATCCTGATCGGTGCTGCTGATACAGTGATGGCGGAGAAACAGGTTGTAAGCGATCAACTGTATAATTATTACCGCACCAAAGAATTTGTATGTGATGGTACGCCACTCTGGAAACTGGTGGATGTGCTGAATGAAGCTTATGGAACCAATATTGAAATCGGGAGAGCGGAACTGAAGAACCTGCCGATGAATACCACTTTTGTCAATGAATCATTGGACCAGGTGCTGGAAGTGATCAGGCTGACATTTAATATTAAGGTTACAAAGACCGGTGACAAAATAATCCTTGAATAATTCAATAAGAGTGATGAGATACGGTAAGTTTTTGGGAGCGGTAGTTCTTCTTTTTATGAGCCTTGGTTGTTTGGGGCAAAATCTTTTAGGTAAAAATATTTCCCTGGAGGTAAACCGGCAACGACTGGATAATGTACTGGAGATACTCAGTAATAAAGGCGATTTCTATTTTTCGTACAATTCGAATATCATTAAGAAAGACAGCCTGGTGACAGTAAATGCCCGTAATAAAACCGTAAAAGAAATATTAAGTCTCCTCTTTAATACGGCGTACGAATTCAAAGAAAGTGGGAACTATATCATTATCCGACGGGCGCCGATACGAATGACCATTGTAACGAATAAGGCGGTGACAGAAGAAAGAATCTATGCTGTAAGCGGCCATGTGTATGACGAACAATCAGGTACTGCGATCAATGAAGCCAGTGTGTATGAAAAACGACAATTAGTTTCCGCATTAACTGACCCCGAAGGTTTTTTTAAACTCAAACTGAAAAGCAGTAAAGCCAGTACGGCCACGCTAACGATCAGCAAAGAGTTTTACGAGGATACTTCCATTGTTATTCAGCCAAGGCTCAGCCAGGAACTGACCATTACGATGATGCCATTAGACAGGGAGCAGGACCGGGTTATTATCAGCCCGGAAGATTACCTGCTGACCGATTCGGTGCAAGATGAAAAACCAATTGACACCATTACTACTATCGGCAAAAGAGATTCGATCAAAGTGGAACGCACCGGTATGGGGCGGTTTTTGTTATCTGCCAAACAGAAAGTGCAAAGCCTGAACCTGAAAAAATTCTTTACAACCCGTCCCTTCCAGTTCTCTTTTGTTCCCGGTTTGGGATCACATGGCAGGATGGGCGGGCAGGTCGTCAACAATTTTTCACTGAATGCATTGGGAGGTTATACGGCCGGTACCAATGGTATGGAGATCGGTGGCTTGTTTAATATTAATAAGAATGAAGTAAAATATTTCCAGGCCGCCGGTTTGTTCAATGCCGTAGGTGGTGAAGTAAAAGGTGTCCAGATCGCCGGTATCAATAACATGGTGCTGGATTCGGTGAAAGCCTTCCAGGCAGCCGGTGTTAACAACGTGGTGAGAGGCAATTTTACAGGGTTCCAGGTCGCCGGTGTTTATAACCATGTCACCGATAGTGTGAAAGGGGTGCAAGTGAGTGGCGTGGGAAATTTTTCCCGGAAAAAAGTAAGCGGGGTGCAGATCGCCGGGGTGCTTAATTTCAGCAACAAAGAGATCAACGGGGTACAGATATCCGGAGTTTTCAACTATACAAAAAAATTGAAAGGCGTCCAGTTTGGTCTCATCAATATTTGTGATACATCAGAAGGATATAGTATCGGGCTGATCAATATTGTATTGAAAGGGTATCATAAGCTCAGCTTTTCCACGAACGAAATACTGAATGTAAATGCATCCTTCAAAACCGGTAACGCTAAGTTATACAGTATCCTGATGGCGGGAGTAAATGTGAGTGATTCAGCCAAAGTGTACAGTTTTGGGTATGGCCTGGGCAGCGAACTTGCGTTGAATAAAAGAAAATCGCTTACCCTGAACCCAGAACTGAGTTCGCAGTACCTCTATCTCGGTTCCTGGAATTATACCAATATCCTTAATAAGTTTCAGCTGAACCTGAATGTGAAGCTGAATAAATATGTTTCGTTTTTTGCCGGGCCTTCCTTTAATGTATATATATCCGATCAGTCAACAGCAATAAGCGGTTATCGTTTCCCGGTTCCGCCATCCGGGTATAATACATATAAATTCAGTGATCAGGTAAAAGGCTGGTTTGGCTGGAATGCCGGTATCAATTTTTTCTAAAATTTTGTTAACGGGTAGGGGTAGGAATTACTTCAGTTGTTGTAGTATAAAACCATTAATCAACTACAACAAAGAAGAACATGAAGATCCGTTTTCTTATTGCCTTATCCTTTTTAACACTGGTCACAAAAGCCCAGTTCACCCAACAACTCAGGGGGACCGTCACTGACCAGGTTTTGCAACAACCGCTACAAGGAGCCACAGTTACGATCGGTGATCAATCAGTGATCACAGATGTTAACGGAAGCTTTCGTTTTAAGAACCTGTCTGTCGGTACCTATCGTATTACCATCAGCTTCTCTGGTTTTAAGGAAGCCATACTGGACAATATTGTCATTAATTCCGGCAAGGAAACAGTATTGACAGTACCACTGGAAGTATTGGTGCGAACAGAAAGGGAAGTGGTCATTAAGGCCAATAACAAAAAGAATAAGCCACTCAATGATATGAGTGCCGTGAGTGCAAGAGCCTTTACGGTGGAAGAAACCCAGAAATATGCAGCGGCCGTAAATGATCCTTTACGTATGGCGGCTTCTTTCCCCGGCGTAATGGCCAATGATGATGGCAACAACAATATTATTATCCGCGGCAATTCCCCCACCGGTTTGTTATGGAGAATGGAAGGGATGGATATTCCTTCCCCGAACCATTTCAGCCAGCCGGGATTAAGCGGGGGAGGTATCTCTATTCTCAGTTCCCAGTTGTTGGCGAATTCAGATTTTGTGACCTCTGCTTTTGCAGCGGAGTATGGCAATGCCCTGAGTGGTGTGTTTGACCTGAAACTGAGAAAAGGAAATAATGAGAAAAAAGAATTTTCCCTGCAGGCAGGTGTACTGGGATTGAATGCTTCTGCGGAAGGTCCCTTCTCCAAAAACTACAAAGGTTCCTATCTTGTTAATTACCGGTATTCAACACTTTCATTGCTGGGGAAGATCGGGGTGCTGCCCAATGATAACATGACCAATTTCCAGGATCTCTCTTACAATATCTTTCTTCCTACTAAAAAAGCAGGCAGCTTTACCCTCTTTGGCTTTGGTGGTTTGAGCGACCAGGATTACCAGCCGGAAAAAGATTCATCCAAGTGGGAGAGCCGGGGAGACCGCTATGTTTCCACATTCATTTCCAATACTGGAATGAGTGGGATTAACCATTCGCTGTTGGTGGGGAGTAAATTAAAGATCAATACAGGTATCGGAGTTTCCACTACCAAAATTGCCTATGATGAAGATTTTACAGAAGATGATTTTTCGTTAACAACATCACACCGGGAAAAGTTTATAACCAAGAATCTCTTATTCAATATCACGGCCAACTACCAATTCAGTAAGCGGCTGAACTTGCGGGCAGGATTTATTAATAAAGAGATCAATTACAAATTTTACAGGTTATCCGCTGACCATGATGGTGACCCGCTGGAAGAAAA
>JAEUVP010000235.1 GCA_016786805.1 Chitinophagaceae bacterium
ACCACAAGGTTGCATTTCTTCTCCATCGCTTCCCGCACCACTTCTTCTGTTGCATCCAGGGAACAAATAATGCCACTGCATTCCCATCCTGCATTCCCCGTAATAAGTCCGGCATTATCATACGGCTCCTGCAAAGAAGGATGTGCTATTGATTCAAGCAACGAGATAATTTCTGCGATTTTCATAGCAGCAAGTTAAGTATTTGCGCTATTCCTCCTTTTAATCATTGTATGACGATCTCCCTCCGATTTATTTATCTTTGAAACTATGGCATTGAATCCCCACCAGCAAAGTTTGATCATCCATGAGATCAAGAAATCATTGGGTAAAAAAGACAGTGATCAACTGAGCGATTACCAGATGGCAAAAGGTGCCTGGCGGTTACGAAAAACAATTGGCAGAGAGATCAAAGAAGCCTTGCTGATGCTGTTGGGAATTTTGTCCGCAGGATTTGGGTTAAAGGGATTCCTGATACCAAACGGCCTTATTGATGGCGGGGTGATGGGAATTTCCCTGCTGATCAATAAAGAAACGACCATCCCCCTTTCGCTCCTGATCATCTTCATCAATCTTCCTTTTATTTTACTGGGCTGGCAGCAGATCAGTAAAATATTCAGCATCAAAAGTATTGTTGCGATCAGTTTGCTGGCCCTGGCAGTTGCTTTCTTTCCTTATCCTGATGTAACCCATGATAAGCTGCTGGTCGCTGTATTTGGAGGTTTTTTTATTGGTGCCGGTATCGGTTTATGTATCCGTGGTGGCGGGGTCATTGACGGCACCGAGGTACTGGCCATTTCATTGAGCCGCAGACGAAGTTTATCTGTGGGTGATTTTATATTATTATTCAATATTATCATCTTTTCTGTTGCCGCCTATTTGCTATCCATCGAAATAGCCCTTTATTCCATACTTACCTACCTGGCCGCTTCTAAAACAGTTGATTTCATCCTGGAAGGTATAGAGGAATTTACCGGTGTTACTATCATTTCCCCGCATAGTGCGGAAATAGCTGAATTCATCAAGCAAAAAATGGGCAGGGGTTTAACCATCTATACCGGTAAAAGAGGTTTTGGAAAACGAGGGGAAAGTCTGGTGGCTACGGATATCATTTTTACGGTTGTAACCCGCCTGGAAATTAGTCGCCTCACCCTTGAGGTTGAAAAGATCGACCCCAACGCTTTCCTAGTCATGCAGAGCATTAAAGACACCCGGGGTGGTATGGTAAAAAAGAGACCATTGAACCATTAAACTCTTACAAGGCCAAAATCATTGTTGGTCAAGTCAAAAACTTTTGTACCTTTTCTATGCCTCCACACCCTCTGGATAACAGCTTATCCGAAACATCATTAAAAAACTTAGGTCATGCTTAAAAGAACCAAAGGTCGTCTCCTGCTTACATTGCTGGTGGTTACCGGTATGGCAGGAACCCTCAACGATGCTTCTCTTGGCAGTAAAGAAAGAAAATTTGCTGTCCACCACCTGAAAGAAACAAAAGCTAACCTCTTGAAAAGTGTAAAAGGACTCTCGGAGACACAGTTGAACTATAAACCAGCGGCTGACCGCTGGAGTGTGAAAGAATGTTTTTACCATATCACTTTAGTAGAAAACGGGCTTTGGGCTATGTTTGAAGCGACCATGAAAACCCCCGCCACCCCGGAGAAACGTTCAGAGATAAAAGTATCCGATGAAGAGATCGTAAAAATGATTGAGAACAGGAGCCAGAAAGCAAAGGCGGCCGAACCTTTTTTACCTGCCAAAGCCAGCTGGCAAAATATGACGGAGGCCATCGCTGCTTTTAAAGCCTCCCGTGGTGAACACCTGAAATATGTAAAGAACACTACAGAAGACCTCCGTAACCATGTTTTCCAATTGCCCTTCGGATCCATCGACGGTTACCAGTTCCTGCTTTTTATGTCGGCACATGCTGACCGGCACACCCAACAGATCAATGAAGTAAAAGCAGATCCCAATTTTCCCAAATAGTAACTAATTCAAGGTTGAAAAACCCCGGTCCCGGTTTACATTAAGAAGCCGGGGCCGTTTATTATTAAAAAGCTTTTCCGGCAGGTGTTATTATCTTTTCAAGCATCAGCATTTTGCCATCATACGTCATTCCTTCCACCACCACTTTAAAACTTTTGGTTCTGTCTGTATTATAAAAGATCAATGGAATTTTTGCATTCACTCCTGCTATATTGATATCCGGTTTCCATAAAAGAGTCATCCGCTGATCAGGCTTATCGTTATTTTTTACAGGGACTTTATAGTCGGGTGAGTAAAATTCTTTGATGATGGAATAACCATTATATCGCAACACTTCCCCCGCAGCAGGGATAGAAGCAAAAAGATCTTCGTCTTTTTTCATATAAATAGCCAATGCACCTCCTGCGCCTCCACCAGTAGAACCAACAAAATTACTATAGACTCTTACCATTGCTATTTGTGAAGGAGGAAGGAATGCGACCGTAGCGGCATCAGTTAACACTTCATCCAGGAAAATATCCATTCCCTGGTTACCTAATGAACTGATCGATGCCATTTGACGGTAATAAACAAACCATTCGCCGTTATCATTTCTTGATGCAACAAGTCCGGGAACCCTTGCCTGCAGAAAATCAAAGATATTCAGGTAGGCCATCGCATCATCTGTATTCATCAGGTCAAATGTTCTTCTTGTATCACCTGAAAAGGCCCCGGAAGTATATTTATCTTCCAGTTCTTGTAACGGGCTCTTCTTCAGGC
The DNA here is from genome assembly GCA_016786805.1 of Chitinophagaceae bacterium. Taxonomy (GTDB): domain Bacteria; phylum Bacteroidota; class Bacteroidia; order Chitinophagales; family Chitinophagaceae; genus CADEDV01. The sequence goes on from JAEUVP010000235.1 coordinate 2,743, forward strand.
TTTTTATAATAACTTCCGACAGAACCAGCCCATTCGCTTTTACAAATGCGGTGTACTCTTCATTTAATTTATGCTGGAACTCTCTTTTAGCGATTTCATCCTTTGAGAATAAAACTATCTCTTGTTTATCAACCAGCGGCAACTGGTAAGAACGACTTAATGAATCTCCGGAGGGTTTTATATCCACAAACCTGCTTTTCTTTCCCCGGATATCACTAAATAATACACTAGCCTTTCCAAAAAAAATCAACGAATCAATACTATATCTCCCATTTGCATCTGTTTTTACCAGCTGGGCATTCTTACTGGAATCAGCTGCCACGATATACAGTAACAGGTCTTTGTCCGCAAAAGGTTTTTTGGTGCCTTCCAGGTTCACTTGTCCTGATAAGGTAATGTATCCTGCGTCCTTGTATTGGTTAACAGGTAAAGGATCTTTCATCAGTTGTTCCCACTTGAACCTTCGCCAGCCATTGGTCATCATCAACAGGTCTATTGCATACTTAACAGAATCATTATTCGAAGAAAAATAATAGGCGGGATTGTGAACATATCCTTTGAGATCAGAAGTGAGTAATAGAGATGAATAAATATTCTGTTCTCGTTGTAAATGACTTTCAAAAGCTGCATCCGTGACGGCTACTGAAAAATTACCTTTCACCGTATCCGTAAATGACAGTGTAAAATGATTTTTACCCCGGCTGTTTGTATTAATCGTATCAACTACAAGCTGAGCAGATTGAACATATTCTTTGTTGTCGATAAAGCTCAGCCGCTCGGCTAATGGCTTGCCATCCTTATTAAAAACGGTGATATGTAAAATTCCGGAAGAAAGATTACTGGTTTTGATCAAGCCGCTGAGTGCAGCCACTCCTTCTTTCAATGGTTGTTTAAACACAACGTTGTGTTGCATCTGCCCCAGGATATAAGCAGCACTAAAGACAGGGTCATTTTTAGGCTGGAATATCTCGAAATGAATGCCATCATCTCCTGTCAGTAGCCGAAAGACAACTCCCTTATCTATCACTTTGGGTAGCTCGTATTTTTGACCGGATGCATCATTTTCCAATTGTACATAATAGCCGCTATTTTCAGCTTTGCTGATATCGATCATTCCCATACCGTCGTGATAAGAACTAAAATCAGCTATTGTTTCTCCTTTTTCATTCTTCAAAATACCTTTTACCGGGATGGGTATTCCTTCTTCAGTAGTGGCTTTAAAAGCAATGGTATTGGGTTGCCCTGCCACAAAATTGCCACCCTCCGGGAAAAAATCCATCCTGATTTTTGGGACAGCAGAAACTGTCTGTTTGGATGGTTGGCCCTTTCCTGTAACAGCAATCAGTCTTTTAAAAACAAACCCAGGATCATGATTCAGCATAGTGGCTGTATAAGCCCGGAGAATATATTTACCGGTTGATAAAGTATCCGGAATATCCAGCTGCCCCCTGGACACTGCCAGTACAACCGGAAACGTGTTGCGCAAAACAATGTCTGATTTTTCGTTCAGCAACTCAACAAAAAGATTGCTGCTTTTGTCAAACGGCAGGAACTCTGCATACTGGTAGGCTTTGAACCATATCGTTTGGCCTGCCAGGTATTCCTCCCGGTCGCAATGCAGGTACAATTTTTCTACCGGGTTCTGGCCCGCCCATTGTTTTAATTTATCGTCAGGGGATTGTGCAAAAAGCAGAACCGGTAGGCTTAGAATGACAGTTAGCAGTATTTTCCTTTTCATTGATTCAAGGTTCAGGTATGAAATTAATTCCTGCAGGCGGAAAGGCAAAAAAAGACCTGCTTAAATAAGGTTAATTCCCGATCCCAAAAGCGGTAAAATGCTATTGGAAAAGCTGGCCAAGTTGATTATTTTGTGTCTTCTAAACTATTCTATGAAGCCATTACTTACTTCATTTTTCTTGATCCTGTTGCTTTCAGGCTGTAAAAAAACCATTGAAAATATCCAGCAGGACCTGGTGATTAAAGCCATGACTGATGGTCAATGGAAGATTACCAATTTTACCCAGAACAGTAATAATATCACTTCCAGTTTCGCCACGTATAAATTTCAATACTACAGCAATAAAACGGTTGATGCCATCAATAACGGAACGGTAGAAAAAACCGGCACCTGGGATGGTAATGCCTCTACCATGACCACATCAGCCAATTTTACCAATGCCTCCAATCCTCTTGACCTGATTAATGGTAACTGGCGCATCGACCGCAACAGCTGGACCTACGTGGAGGCCACTCAGATCGTTGGTTCAGAAACTAAAACCATGCGCCTTGATAAACTGTAGCCCCTTATCAGTTAATTTTGTTGAAATCTTCCGCACCCTCACTTTTTAAACGTTCAGGCAACGTTGCTGTCGAAACAATTGTTTTAATGTACAGAGAAAGTCAGCAATTAAACCTGTAACAACCCATACGGGAACAATTTTTGCACCGTATTCATTGTTTGTAAGGAAAACTATTTAAACTGCCCGATTTTGAGACTTGTGTTGCGGAAGCACTTTACTAGACTGATTGCTTTACTGGTATTCGTATTATCAGGCTTGTTTGTTCATGCACAAACCCCTGTTGCCAATTTCACCGGCACACCTTTATCGGGCTGCTCACCGCTTATTGTTGTTTTCCAGGATCTGTCCACAGGAAATCCCACCTCCTGGAATTGGGATTTCGGAAATGGGAACACTTCAACATTGCAAAACCCAACGGCAAGTTATTTTACCCCCGGCACTTATACCGTTCAGCTAACCGCTACTAATGCCAATGGCTCCAACACACTGACCCGTACACAATATGTAACGGTTTACGAGCCCCCTGCTGTCAGTTTCTCCGCTAATAATACGAGTGGCTGTTTCCCATTGCGGGTCCAGTTCACCGATCTTTCCACTCCGGGTATTGGTAATACAAACGTAAGCTGGAACTGGGATTTTGGAAATGGGATAACTTCTACTTTACAAAACCCATTTATCACTTATACAACTGCAGGATTATTCACCGTTACTCTCCGGGTTACGAACGACAAAGGTTGTACCCGTACGATCAGCCGGCCGGCATATATAGCAGTAACACCAGGTGTTGTTGCCGGCTTTACGAATACACAAGCAACCGTCTGTAGTGCTCCCGCCAATATCAGCTTCACTAATACTTCAACAGGTCCCGGTGTGCTGAGTTATCAATGGGATTTTGGAGATGCAGGTACATCAACAGCTCAAAATCCTTCCCACACGTATACAGCTAACGGATCTTATATTGTGACCCTCGTGACATCGAGCAGTGCTGGTTGCGTGGACACATTTCGTACTGCCGTTCCAATCGTCATCGGTGGATTTACCACTTCCTTTACCTCTCCTGCCAGTGTTTGCACAAACGAATTGGCCACGTTTACCAACACATCAACACCGGCGCCGGTGAATGCGAACTGGACATTTGGAGATGCCGGAACAGCAACAGGCATCAATGCGGCACACAGTTATGGTCTTCCCGGCACTTACACGGTCTGGCTTTATAATACCTATTCAACCTGTGTGGATTCCATTTCACAAACGATCACAGTAAATGGGAGGCCAACCGCTAATTTTAATGCTCCCATTACTTCCAGGTGCCAGCCAGACCTGACCGTTAATTTCCAGGATCTTTCTACCGGCGCTGTTAGCTGGCAATGGGATTTTGGAGATGGCTCGCCTGCTTCAGCAATACAAAACCCAATACATACCTATACAGGCTATGGCGTCTATAATGTATCACTTATTGTTACTAATGCAGCAGGTTGCACGGATACAATCGTTAGACCTGCTTATATACGGGTGCAACGGGCCACTATTGCTGTGAATGGTTTGCCGGTCCGGGGTTGTGTTCCCTATACGATCTCCCCTGTGCCTGTAATCAATTCAGTTGATGCCATTATTTCTTATGAATGGGATTTTGGTGATGGGATTGGCACATCCACATTGCCTAATCCTAATTACACTTACACCATACAAGGGACATATACCGTGCGGCTGATCATTACAACAAGTACCGGTTGCAGGGATACATTACTACTACCCGGTGCTGTAAGAGTGGGTACAAAACCAACTGCTGATTTTTCAGCTGCACCAATTCCCGTCTGCGCCCATCAACCGGTTAATTTCCTGGACGCCACTACTCCCGCTGCTGATGAATGGCAATGGAATTTTGGGGATGGAGGTACGTCGCTTATACAAAGTCCAACCCACAATTACAATGACACCGGTTATTTTTCTGTCACACTGATTGCAACTAATAACGGATGCGCTGATACTGTTGTGAGACCAAATTATATCTATGTATTTCCCCCGATTGCTGCATTCACTGTTGTTCCCGATTGCATTAACAGGTTACGCTTCAGTTTCACCGATCTTTCAATAATAAATCCGGCACTGGCGCCACTGAGCTGGGAGTGGGATTTTGGTGATGGCAGTCCATTAGTGACTACGCAAAATCCTGTTCATACATTTCCCGGTTTGGGTTCTTATATTGTACAACTTATAGTAAGAAATGGAAGTTGTGCCGATACCACTATCCGGACAATCCGGGTCGTAAATGAGGCTCCGAATTTTATAGCAAATATTACTGATGTTTGCAAAGCAGCTACGGTAACTTTCTCAGCTACCAATGTTACGGCTTCAAATATTACTAACTATTTCTGGGATTTCGGAAACGGAGTTCAACAAAATACGACTTCCGGTACGATTGCTTATTATTACACGGTCTCAGGCAGTTACACTATACGGCTCATCATTACAGATGTAAATGGATGCCAGGATACGATTATCAGGAATAACTATATCCGTATCAACGGCCCCCTTACTAATTTTTCGGCAACAAACGTTGCTGGTTGTACCGGGCTGACAACAATATTCAATGACCTTTCCACCACCGACGGTTTAAATAATATAGTGAACTGGGAATGGAATTTTGGCGATGGTGTTATTCAAAACTTCAGCAGCCCTCCTTTTCAACACATATATACTGTTCCCGGTACTTATCCTGTTAAATTAAAGATCACCGATGCTGCCGGTTGTATAGACAGTATAACACTTAATAATCTTGTTACAGTAACTGACCCTGTTCCTGATTTTGTTTCTGCAGATACCCTCACCTGCCCTGGTGCCACCGTCAGTTTCACCAATACTTCTGTTGCAACGACTTTCAGCAGCCAGTGGAGTTTTGGTGATGGAAATACATCGTTACTGACATCGCCAACAAATATTTATACAGCAGCAGGCTTATACAATGTTAAACTCAGGATACAGGATATATATGGTTGTGCTGATTCGGTTACTAAAAATATTTATATCAGGGTTGATACTCCTTTTGCAAATTTCACCGCCAGTGATACTGCCGGAGGTTGTACCCCGCTTGAAATTCAATTCACCAATACATCATCCTTTTATTCTTCTGTATTATGGAATTTCGGAACCGGGCAGGGAACATCAGCACTGAATAACCCTGTCCACTATTATTCCACACCGGGTACTTATATCGTAAAATTAGTAGTAACAAGCCCTGGTGGTTGTCTTGATTCCACTTTCCGCACCATTACTGTATTTGATACAACAGGCGCCAGGTTGGATTATACGCCTGTTACCGGTTGTAAACCTCTTTCCATTGGTTTAAATGTAATGAGTACGGTTACAGGGGGCTCCTATTTCTGGGATTTTGGAGATGGTAATATTTTAAATACTACTTCTCCAAACGTTAATCATCTTTATACTTCCTATGGCACTTTCGTACCCAAAGTAATTCTGCGGGACCCAGCGGGTTGTTTAATTCCCCTTGAAGGAATTGATACGTTACATGTCAGCGGTGCTGATCCGAATTTCGGTTTGAATCAAACTCTTTTTTGTGACAGTGGGTTTGTGAACTTCAGCGACTCCACCACTTTTAATGACCCGATCATTAGTTATAACTGGTCGTTTGGTGACGGCGGTACTTCCATTTTACAGAACCCGGTTCACCAGTATACCTCCCCGGGATTATATACCGTATCACTTGATGTGCAAACTCAAAGTGGTTGCCGCGATACGGCTATCAAACAGCAGATCGTAAAAGTGGTGGAAAGCCCGTTAATTTCGATTAATGGCGATAATGAGATCTGCATCAATGAATCTATTTTGCATACAGGTATTTTTCTGCGACCGGATACTTCTGCCGTCTCATGGCAATGGTCTTTCCCGAATGGAAATACTTCTTCTTTACAAAATCCTTCCTTACAATTTTATAACACGGCAGGCAGCTTTGTGGTAACAAGCATTGCCACCAACAGCAGTGGTTGTGCTGATACCACTACACAAAATATAATTGTTCATCCATTGCCCACCGTTACGCTACCCGGGCAAATGACAGTACAGGCTGGTTTCCCGGTTACTATTCCGGCAACATATTCGCCAAATACAATCAACTGGCAATGGTCACCTGCTGCCGGGCTAAGTTGTACTAATTGCCCAACCCCGGATGCCGGGCCGAAATTTAATACTAACTATACTGTCTTATTCACCGATGTAAACGGGTGCAGGAATACAGGTACGGTTGAAGTAATTGTTATTTGTAAAGATGCCAACCTGTTTATTCCGAATACATTTTCGCCCAACGGCGATGGCAGTAATGATATATTTTACCCAAGAGGAAGAGGGTTATTCAGTGTAAAAGTGTTGCGCATTTTCAACCGCTGGGGTGAAGTGGTTTTTGAAAGACAGAATTTTCAGCCCAATGATCCGCTGGCCGGCTGGAACGGAACCTACAAAGGAAAGAAGCCACAGGCTGATGTATATGTTTACCAGGCGGAAGTATTTTGTGATAACGGTGATACTATCAAACTAAATGGAAATATTTCTTTGATACTCTGATGCTGAAAATGAAGCGAACGATATTATTTCTTTTATCTACCATCCTGTTATTGAACACAGCAGTGGTTGCCCAGGATATTCACTTCTCTCAATTCTTTGAAGCCCCCTTGTTGCGCAACCCATCATTGGCCGGAATCTTTTCCGGTGATGTTAGGGTACAGGCTGTTTACCGGGATCAGTGGAACAGTGTGACCAATGCTTACCGCACGGTTTCATTAAATGGAGAATATAAAATGCCTGTTGGAAAGGGTGATGATTTTGTTACTATGGGGATGCAGGTATTGCATGACCGTGCCGGATCAATCGGCTGGACCTCGACCCACATTTTACCCGCCCTGAATTATCATAAGGCCTTAAGCAGTGACCGTAACAGATACTTGTCATTAGGTTTTATGGGAGGGATGGTGCAACGGGGGTTTGATCGTTCGAAAATGACAACCAATTCGCAATACGATGGCGGAGGTGATGGTGAAACTTTTCAAACAGCCTCTTATATTTATCTTGATGGCAGTGTGGGCCTGAGTTATAATTCCAGTATCAATGATAACCCGGATAATAATTTTTTTATTGGTGCCGCTTATCATCATTTCAACCGGCCTTCGTATTCTTTTTACAGGAATCCCAATATTGAATTATACCCCAAGTGGGTGTATTCCGGTGGCATCAGACTTGGCGTTACTGACTATGCCTATGTAACCTTGCAGGCAGATCATTCAAGACAAGGTG
>JAEUVP010000237.1 GCA_016786805.1 Chitinophagaceae bacterium
TTTGGCCGTGTATATGCCGGCGTGGGAACTGATAGCCGATACCAGGCAGGGGGAAATATGAGTTTCTTTAAAAATAACCGCAGGATTTCTTTAGTAGGGTTAACCAATAATATTAACCAGCAAAATTTCGGGTCACAGGATTTGTTGGGGCTTACAAGCAGCAGTAGCGGAGGTAATCGTGGCAACCAGGGTGGCGGTAACCGGGGTGGGGGCGGTAACCGGGGTGGTGGTAATTTTGGAGGCGGCAGTGATAATTTCGTAGTAGGTCAGCAAAGCGGAATCAGTAAGACCAATGCGATCGGTATCAACTATTCGGATAAATGGGGTTCAAAGATCGATGTAAGCGGAAGTTATTTCTTTAACAACAGCAATACCGATAATAACCGGTTCTCCGGTACACAATCATTTGTCAAGGCAGACTCAACCCTTTTCCTTGATGATACTTCCCTTACTAAGGTCAGTAACTATAATCACCGGATCAATTTCCGGATGGAGTACAAGATCGATTCTTCGAATACGATCATCATAACACCCAATATCAGTTTCCAGAAAAATGATAACCGGAGTACGATCAGCAGTGCAAGTTATTACGACCTGCTGACAGGCCTTCAAAGTGAATCAAACAGCAGGACGAATACACTGAATTCAGGATATAATTTCAATAATAATATTTTGTATCGGCATGCTTTTGCAAAAAGAGGAAGAACGATCTCACTGAACCTGAATACCAGTTTTAATGAAAGATCGGGTGAAACCTATGTTGAGTCAGTTAACAGGTACTATAACAGCAATAATGTGAACGACTCGCTGCAGCAATACTCCGATAATCAGACCAGTGGCCGGACGATTTCCACCAATATTGTTTATACGGAACCGGTTGGTAAAAAAGGACAGTTACAATTCAACTTCAATCCATCTTTTACTACGAATAAAGCAGATAAAGTAACCTACCAGTTTGATGAAGTGGGCGGTAAATATTCCATATTCGATACTACACTGTCTAATAAATTCGATAATACGTATAATACACAGAACGGGGGTATCACTTACCGCATCGGCGACAGGGATAATCAATTTTCTGTTGGTGTGAGTTATCAAAATTCATCCCTGAAAAGTAACCAGGTATTCCCGGAGATCGCAGCCGTAGACAGGAGTTTTTCTAATATCCTGTCCAATATCCAGTTTCGCAGGAAATTATCAGCCCGCAGTAATATCCGCTTGTTCTACCGTGGCTCTGTAAACGCCCCATCGGTCAATCAATTACAGAATGTGATCGATAACAGCAACCAGTTACGAATGAGCACTGGTAACCCGAAACTGGACCAGCAGTACACTCATATATTATCGGGCCGTTACACGTATACCAACACCCAAAAGGGGCAAAGTCTTTTTGCCAACGTATTTGTACAGAGAGCTAATGACTATGTGGCGAATGCCACCTACACGGCTGCAACAGATTCGTTGCTGGCACCCGGCATTGTCTTGTACAAAGGATCGCAGATCACTAAACCGGTGAACCTTGATGGTTACTGGAGTTTCCGTTCTTTCTTTACCTATGGTCAGCCCATTAAATTCATTAAATCAAATGTGAACCTGAATGCCGGGTTTACCTACAGTAAAGTGCCCGGCCTCGTAAATAATGTAAGCACAGTCTCTAACACCTATACCTACAGCACCGGAATTGTTATTGCAAGTAATATCAGCGAACGGATTGATTTCAATGTGTCGTACAATGCGAATTTTAATACAGTAAAAAATACAGTGCAACCGCAGCTGAACCAGAATTATATTACCCAATCGGCAGGTGTGCAGGTAAACCTGCTGTCCAAATCCGGCTGGTTCCTGCAAAATGATATCAGTAACCAGACCTATAGTGGCTTATCAGAAGGATTTAACCAGAGTTTCTGGTTATGGAATGCAGGGGTTGGTAAAAAATTCCTGAAAGACAGAAGAGGAGAATTGAAGCTGACTGTATTTGATTTGCTGAAACAAAACCAGAGTATCACGAGAACAGTGGGTGATTCTTATGTGCAGGATGTACAAAACCTGGTGCTGAAACAATACTTCATGATGACCTTCACCTATAGTTTAAAGAATTTTGGTAAAGCTAAGGCTTCCAATAACCAGGATAGAAGAGATCGTATGCCCATGTTTTAATCAAGAGCAATATTATTACCAAAGCCAACCTGTTCAATAAAAAATTTGCGTAATATCGTTCCCTGCTAAAAACGCAACGCTTGGATGAAAGGATATTAGTTGAACAACTGAAGCAGGGAGATGAATCCGCTTTTAAAACTATTGTTGAGACCTGGCAAAACATGGTCTACAACACGGCGTTGGGTATTGTACAAAATGCCGAAGATGCGGAAGATATAGCGCAGGAAACCTTTGTACAGGTGTACCAGTCGGTTGGTTCTTTTAAAGGAGAGTCCAAGTTTTCTACCTGGTTATACCGGATCACAATTGCCAAGGCGCTGGATCATGAACGGAGGAAGAAACGCAAGAAGCGGTTCGGATTTGTCCGGAGCCTTTTTGGGGAAGACAGCGAGGTTGTGGTCAATCCACCTGATTTTAATCATCCCGGGGTGGTATTGGATAAAAAGGAAAAAGCAGCTACATTGTTTAAAACTATCGCAGAGCTGCCCGAGAACCAGCGGATCGCCTTCACCCTTCATAAGGTAGATGGCCTTAGTTATCAGGAAGTTGCGGAGGTAATGGAGACTACGGTGTCTTCGGTGGAATCGCTGATGCACCGGGCTAAAACCAACCTGAAGAAGAAGCTGGAAGATTATTATAAAGGCAAAGAATAGGCACAGGTTTTAGAGACCAGCCAACGTCAAACTAAACGAATATGAAAATGAGACCCGACATTGACAGAAAAGTGCAGGAAACCCTCGAAAGTCTTGATGGCATTCAGCGGGCCGAACCGCAGCCATTCTTCTATACCCGGTTGACAGGTCGCCTGCAACACAATGAAAAAACAGTATGGGAAACCATGGGTTCATTCATTTCCCGGCCGGTTGTTGTTATTGCGGGCCTTTTTGTTATCCTGCTGGTTAATGCCTTTATGGTGTTGCGCCAGGACACAACAACTAGCAATTTAGGTTTTGTAGCTGACCAAACAGAGCAACTGGTAACAGATAATGAATATGTGCTGGCTACTAACAGCAGTTTTGATTACGAAAACATCGACCGTCCATGAGCACCATATCCAGGAATAAAAATCTCATCTTCATCATCGCAGTTTTAATGCTGACGAATATTGCGGTACTGGCTTATTTCTTATGGTTTAAGAAACCAGTTGAGCGAAACCGTTTCACCCAGGAAAAAAGGGCTGGTATGGTGATAGAGATGCTGCAGAAAGAAGCCGGGTTTACAGATGAGCAGATCGCACAATATAAACAACTGAAAGATTTGCAGGAGAAAACAGTAAAACCCATGTTCGACGAAATGCGGAAAGCGAAAGATAGCTTGTTCCGGTTGATGACGAACCCGGGGATCAGTGACTCTCTTGTGAACAGTGTGGCTGATGTAATTGCACAAAAACAAAAAGCACTGGATCTGCAGACATTCAATCATTTTAAAAACGTAAGGGCCTTGTGTAAGGACCAGGCGCAGGCCGTAAAGTACGATTCGGCTGTTTTCCGGCTATTCAGAAAAATGGGAAAGCAAATGAAAAGAGGTGAACCCGCTGCCGAACCCAAAAAAGACTAGAATAATTTTCACATCGTTTAATCATACAAAACACAAATAACAACATGAAAAAACAAGTTTTGTTCCTGGCTTTTATCATGACAGGATTCATCAGCGTTAATGCACAACCGGGTGGTGGTTTCCGCCGTACTGTGGAGGAGAGAGTGGCGATAGTTCACCAAAAATTGGATAGTGCTTTTCATTTTGATGCAGCCAAGCAGGCCCAGATAGATACCGTGTTTGCAAATTTTTACCGCAAGCAGGATGCCATAAGACAAGAATTGATGAGTGGTGGCGAACGCCCCGATATGCAGGTAATGCGTGACAGGATGCAACCTATCATTGATGGAAGAGATAAAGAGTTAAAAGTATTATTAGGTGATGACAAGTTCACCATCTGGAAAAATGATATTGAGCCTGCTATGAATCCAAGGCGTGGCCCGGGTGGCGGAGGCCGTAACTAAAAGCGTTTTAGGGTTAATGGTAATTATAAGCCCCGGTTTGATAAAACCGGGGCTTCTCTTTTGTGTACGGATTTTCACAGTACATATTCTTACTCTCAGCTTCGTTGCCTGAACCCGATCAATGACACTACGCCCATTACAC
>JAEUVP010000247.1 GCA_016786805.1 Chitinophagaceae bacterium
GCTCTCTTAGTGCACCAGAAAGCCGTAAAAGCATTCTTTGCGGGGTTTTTAGGTGTTTTTTTGTTGTGGGCAGGGCTGGCGTGGTGGATTGATATGAAGAATGAAGGTTATCTCTCTCAAAAAGTAGCCTCCTTGCTTCCCTTGGGAGGGAATGCTATTCTCCTGATCTTACTAACTGCATTGATCGGTGCATTAGTGGCGGGGTTTGGAGCCATGACCGGAAGTTTTCTGCGTTCTTCCAACAAACGGTCTTCCTGAAAATAGTTCAGTCGGGAAAAACTAACTATCTTATAAAAATATTCATTCCCGCAGTTAACGGAAACTATGCAGAAACTACTGGTAAGTTTTTTCTTTCTCCTGTTCAGCCTTCACTCCTTTTCACAGAAGGTTTTCGGATTGATCACTGATACTGACAGCAAGCCGATTCCCTATGCATCTGTATTTATCAAGGGCACATCAAGAGGGACGAATGCCAACAGCGAAGGCAAATACTTCTTAGAACTCGAGCCGGGACAGTATACCCTGGTTTGCCAGCATGTGAATTTTAAAAAAGAGGAAAAGGTCGTCATTTGTGGTAAGACAGATATCGAACTTAATTTCAAGCTCAGCCAGCAGGAAGTAACCTTAGGTGAAGTCATCATTAAAAGCGGGGAAGACCCGGCGTATGAGATCATTCGCAACAGCATTAAGAAAAGAACCTTTTACCAGGACCAGTTGAATGCATTTCAATGCCAGGTATATACCAAGGGGCAGTTGCGGATAAGAAACTACCCCAAAAAATTCTTTGGAAGAAAAGTGGACTTTGAAGATGGGGATACCAGTAAACAAAAAATGCTGTACCTCTCTGAAACTATTTCAAAGTATTCGGTCAATAAACCCGCTAAAGAAAAGGTGGAAGTCATCTCTTCAAAAGTCAGCGGGCAGAGCGATGGGTATGGATTGAGTGCTCCCCAGTTCCTTTCCTTTTACAATAACAATATTTTTATCGGCAATAACCTTAATCCCCGTGGATTTATTTCGCCCATAGCTGACAATGCATTGAACTTTTACCGCTACAAATTTGAAGGCACTTTTTATGAGGACGGGAGAGAGGTGAGCCGGATAAGGGTTACACCCCGTCGTAAATTTGAACCCCTCTTTAGTGGCATTATTAATATTGTGGAAGATGAATGGCGGATACATTCTGTGCAATTATTGCTGACCAAAGAATCGCAGATGGAACTGATCGATTCGTTACAGGTAGAACAATTATACAGGCCAGTTAAAAAAGAAGTCTGGGCCATTGGCAGCCAGGTCATTTATCCTTCTGCTAAAATATTGGGGTTTGATGTGTATGGCAGTTTTGTGAATATTTATTCGGATTTCATCGTCGATCCGGCCTTTGAGAAAAAACATTTTACCAGTACCGTTCTTAAATACACCGACAGTTCCAATAAAAAAACAGCTGGTTACTGGGAGGAAGCAAGGCCTATACCTTTGCAGGCGGATGAAGTATTTGATTACCGGAGAAAGGACAGCCTGGAACAGTTGCGTAAAAATCCCGGCTATCTTGATTCGCTGGAAAGGATCAGGAACAAGCTGAATATTTTCGGGGCACTTTTCTTTGAACAAACTTTTCTTGCCGAAAGTAAAAAAACTACTTTCAGCTTTCGTCCCATCACCGAACAAGTTAGTTTCAATCCTGCAGAAGGATGGGTGATCAATACTGGCGCCACCTGGACCAAGCGGCTCGACAGCAGTGCCTACAGCCGGAAGAGTATTTCCCTGGCACCAAATCTCCGCTATGGGTTTACCAATAAACATTTCAACGCACATCTTACGGTTACGTACAATTTCGGAAAGAAGAATGCGTCTTCGCTAAGTTTTTCAGGGGGTAAAAGAGTGTTCCAGTTCAACAATTACAGTCCCATCGGCCCGAGAGGAAATTCCTTGTCCTGCCTGCTGGGAGAGAATAACCGGATGAAAACCTATGAAGCGATCTATTTCCGCGGCAGTTATAATGAAGGTATCGGTAATGGATTTGCCTGGACAGTAGCTTTCCAGTACCAGGACAGGATGCCATTGGAAAACAAAACGAATTATACGTGGCGGGATCGTAAGAATGTGGAATACACCCCCAACTATCCCAATGAATTAGTATTGCAAAACATCACCCGGCACCAGGTATTTTTAGCCTTGGCAAGATTAACCTGGCAACCCGGTACCCGTTACATCGAGATGCCTGATCGTAAGATCAATATCGGGTCAAAATATCCTGTATTTACGTTGCAGTATATCCGCAGCATTGATAATTTCCTGGGTAGTGATGGTGATTTCAGCAAATGGGCTTTCCGTATCAAAGATGATATTAATTTCAAACTGGCGGGGCGTTTCAGTTATCGTTTGGGTATAGGTGGTTTTTTGGATACCAAACGAATTCAGATACCGGATTACCAGCATTTCAATGGTAACCTTTCCACGTTTGCTACTGAATTCCTGAATAGTTTCCAGCTATTGCCGTTGTACAGGTTCAGTAATATTTCAAATTTCTATTCGCTGGCCCATATTGAACATAATTTCAATGGCTTTCTAACCAACAAGATTCCCGGTATCCGGAAACTGAATCTTTACCTGGTGCTGGGGGCAAACGGTTTCTATATTGATAAGAATACTAACTACTACGAAGCTTTTGCCGGCTTTGATAATATCTTCAAGCAGTTCAGGATCGATTTTGTACATGGTTTCCTCGATGGCAAGACCTATAAAAGTGCATTCCGGATTGGGTTCCGCCGTTCCCTGCGCCCAAGAGGGGATGACTGGCCATAGCAGAACTCGTTATACGTTCAGGAGGGAGGCTATGAGTAAACGCTCTTTCAACCCCTTTTCACTTTTCCTCTCTTAGCTTATCTTTGCCCTGCTTTAAGAATTTTGCTCAACCTGCAATTGAGGTTCTTTAGCTGAACTAAAATTCAAAACATGGCACAATTACACAACCGCATCTCCCGCCGGGAGCTGAAGGAACGCATTCAGCAAGACCCGACTCCAAGAACCACCATTTCCTTCTATTGTTATTTCAAGATCGCAGAACCTTCTGTATTCCGCAACCAGTTGTATAAAGATCTGAAAGAAATGGGACTGCTCGGCCGCATCTATATAGCGGAGGAAGGGATCAATGCGCAGGTAAGTATTCCCACCGCTAACCTGGAGACATTCAGTACCTATTTATATGCCATCGAACCGCTGAATGGATTGCGGTTGAATGTGGCAGTGGATGATGATGGAAAATCTTTTTATGTGCTGGATATAAAAGTGAGGAAGAATATTGTAGCGGATGGCATAACTGACCCGGCATTTGATATGGCCAACCGCGGCAAGTATGTAAATGCGGAACAATTCAACCAGCTGACCAATGACCCTAACACCGTCGTCATTGATATGCGGAATCACTATGAATTTGAAGTAGGCCATTTTGAAAATGCCATCGAAGTGCCCAGTGATACCTTCCGGGAACAATTACCCATGGCGGTGGATATGATGAAAGCAGATAAGGACAAGAACATCATCATGTATTGCACCGGTGGCATCCGTTGTGAAAAAGCATCCGCTTATATGCTGCACCAGGGATTTAAAAATGTATTTCACCTGGAAGGCGGGATCATTCATTATACCAACCAGGTAAAAGAAAAAGGCTTATCCAATAAATTTCACGGGAAGAATTTTGTATTTGATCAACGATTGGGCGAACGAATAACGAATGAGATCATTGCCAAATGCCATCAATGCGGCCAGCCGGCAGATACACATGTGAATTGTGTGAACGATGCCTGCCATCTCTTATTTATTCAATGTGATGAATGCAAAGCCAAATTTGAGAACTGTTGCAGTAAAGAATGCCAGGATTTCATCCATTTGCCGGAAGAAGAACAAAAAAAGCTCCGTTCAGGTGTTGATAAAGGACGTAATGTCTTTAATAAATCAAAAGCTAAGTTGCAGGAAACGATCCGGAAAACACCCCGGTAAAACCTGTTTGAGCTGGTTACCAGTTTCTTACTCATAATAAATATAAATTTTTAAAGGACTGAAATCCGGCAAAACCCCGTTGCCGTATTTCTAATGTACCCGTTTTTCATATCCACCATCCTGTGAAACCATTTCTATCCGTATCCTGCCGAAGGCCTATTCAAGAACCAAACCGTACCGTACCATGAAAGAATTAGTTCAATTCTTCAGCAGCCTTTTTTTGTCAATCAGATCAATCGGGGTTACACCCGGTATGGATGAATACGAGAAACGAAAACTTTCCGTATTCAATGTACTCAACGCCATGGGAATGATGAATGGCATCATCATTCCCATGGCCGGTTTGTTCAATGATGACCAATTACCAGCACTGGCCTGGGTGGTAGCCTTTTCACCCACTATTATCAGTTTTATAGTGCTATTAGGAAATCATCTCCGGCATTATGAAATGGCACGGATGTATTATTTTATTTTTTACCCGGTTATGACCAGCCTGGTATATGCGGCCAACCTGGACCTTGGCATTGAACTCTTCTTTGTATTTTATGCCGTGCTGGCGGTTTTCCTGATGAAGAAAACGGTAAATGTGATTCTTTCGCTGGCCTTATCTATGTCTTTATACTTTATCGTGTTTGTGCTGACACAGCGGTATGAATACAGGTTAGTCTCAGCCAATTATGGATTTTACATTTTTAACCAGGCACTGGCGATCATTTTTATTTTTGCCAGTCTTTATATGTTTAAAAAAGAAAATAATGGTTACCAGTTCCGTTTACTAAGAAGAAACAGCGAACTGGAGGAAAGTAAGCAGGAGATCGAGGCGCAAAAAAGAGAGATAGAATTCAAGGCCCGGCAATTAGAAAAGCAAACGGCTGAACTAAAGGAACTGGATAATTTAAAGAATAAACTTTTCTCAGTCATTGCCCATGATCTGAAGACACCCATGTATGCGCTGCGGAATATGTTTCGCAACGCCCAGAAATATGATATCCCCGGCAACGAGATCAAACTGATGATACCTGATGTGGTCACTGACCTGAATTATACCACCGGCCTGATGGAGAATTTGCTGCAGTGGGCTAAGAGCCAGATGCAGGCGGATGCCATGAAGCCACAGCTGCTGGATGTATCCCAGCTAGTAAAAGAAGTGATGCAATTATTGCGGCTGCAGGCCGATTCCAAAAAAGTGTACCTGGAAATGAAGATCGAATCACCGGTATATATCTATGCTGATAAGGATATGGTGAATCTGGTCCTGAGAAATCTTTTATCCAATGCTATCAAGTTTACTCCGGAAAAAGGGCATATTTATATTGGAGCTAACCCTGCAGATTCATTTGTAGAAGTGTTTGTGGAAGATACAGGCACCGGCATGAATGAGGAGACCCTGCAAAAAATTAATGCTAATAACTATTTTACCAGTAAAGGAACAGCCAATGAATCCGGAACCGGTCTAGGGTTAATGCTCTGCAAGGAATTCCTGGCTAAGAACGGAGGCAAGATGTTTGTAGAAAGTGAACCCGGCAAAGGCAGTGTGTTTTCCTTCACTTTACCGGGTATGAATTAATACTGGCTTAATTACTGATCCATTTGATACAAACCGGTTTGCTGACCTTTATTCTTTTTCCGGTATCAGTCAGCAGTCCTGTAGAGTGATCAATAACAAAAACAACGATCTCATCACTGTTCTGGTTAGCCACCAGTAAAAAATTACCCGATGGATCAAAATTGAAATTGCGGGGTGTTTTACCCAATACAGACTGGTGACCAACAGGCCGCAACATACCTGTCGTTTCATTCACAGAGAAAATAGCGATGGTATTGGATTCACCGCGGTTGCTGGCATATAAAAATTTACCATCCGGCGATACATGGATATCGGCACTGCCGATAGCACCATTGAAATCGCCAGGCAGGGCAGAGATATTCTGGATCAGGGTTAGTGTTCCTTTGTAATAACTGTATGCAGAGATACTACCGGTGAGTTCCTCCATCAGGTAAGCAAATTTCCCGGAAGGTGTGAAATCAAAATGCCGGGGACCTGCACCTGCCTCTACCATCTGGAAGGGGATCTTAGCCGGCGCTACTTTCCCATTTTTTGCATTGAAGGAATAGATCATCAGTTTATCAATGCCGAGGTCGGGAACAAACAAATATTTATTGTCCTTACTTAATACTGTTGCATGCACATGCGGGGCCTGTTGCCTGTCTGCATTAACGCTGTAGCCTTCATGCTGAATGCTGGTGCGGGCAGAATCCAATGTGCCATTCTTATTTATTCTGTTAACTGAAAAATTGCCGCTACTGTAATTGCCTGTTAACAGCCACTTGCCATTATTGGTAACCGTTACATAACAGGGATGATTACCCTTTGAAGGCTGCTGGCTTACCAGCGCCAGTTTTCCTGTTACTTTATCAAAGCTATATGAATTGATATGCCCCGGTGCATCTTCGTTCACTGCAAACACAAATTTTTTATCAGGAGAAACAGCCAGGTAAGAAGGATTGGAAGATTTGATACTGCTTTCCAAAATACTTTCGCCGGTTGCTGTATTGAATTTATATACATAGATACCTTCGCTGCTGCCGGACGTGTAAGTGCCGATGAGCAGATGGGCTTCGTTGCCCTGTGAAAAGAGTATCACAGATGCCAATATCGCTGCAAAAAGAAGTTGGAATTTTTTCATGCCCCAAATTACAAACTTGCGGCATAATCTTTCAAAGTAATTACGGGCTTACCCAATTCTTCCCAGGTGGTTTCACTTTCAAATTTCTCCGGGTATTTGTTCAATGCTTCGCAGATATGCCAGGCATAATTAAAAGGCTGGTG
>JAEUVP010000253.1 GCA_016786805.1 Chitinophagaceae bacterium
CGGCTATTACAAACAGAACAACCCATCAACTCTTTACATATTATTTCCTCTCCACGACTTAAATTAAGATTACTCAATCATTGGGATAACCTGACCCGCACTGTAGAAAGAGGCTACGCAGGATTTTCTATCTGGAACTGGCATACCCTTCCCGGCTATATGGATAAACGATACATTGATTATGCCAGGGCCAACGCTTCTATTGGTATTAATGGAACTGTGTTAACCAATGTAAATGCCAATGCTGTTATTTTATCAGCAGATTATTTAAAAAAGGTGGCGGCATTGGCCAATGTATTCCGTACTTACGGTATAAAAGTTTACCTGACAGCCAGGTTTAGTGCACCAGTTGAAACCGGTGGATTAAAAACAGCCGATCCGCTTGACCCGGCAGTACAGGAATGGTGGAATACCAAAGTGAAAGAGATTTACCAACTCATACCAGACTTTGGCGGTTTCCTGGTAAAAGCCAACAGCGAAGGTCAACCGGGACCACAGGATTATAAACGGACACATGCT
Organism: Chitinophagaceae bacterium; assembly: GCA_016786805.1. Classification (GTDB taxonomy): domain Bacteria; phylum Bacteroidota; class Bacteroidia; order Chitinophagales; family Chitinophagaceae; genus CADEDV01. The sequence continues at coordinate 520 of JAEUVP010000253.1, forward strand.
GATGGCGCCAATATGCTGGCTGATGCAGTTGCTCCCTACAACGGGATCGTTATGTGGAGAGCTTTTGTTTATAGTGCTGAAGTTCCCGATGACAGGCACAAACAGGCTTATAATGAATTTGTTCCCCTAGATGGAAAATTTCGCAGTAATGTTATGGTACAGGTGAAAAATGGTGCTATAGATTTTATGCCCCGTGAGCCCTTTCATCCCTTGTTCGGTGCTATGCCCAAGACTCCTTTAATGATGGAATTCCAGGTAACACAGGAATACTTAGGGCAGGGAACTAACTTAGTTTACCTGGCACCACTGTTTAAAGAAGTATTACAAAGTGATACCTATTATAAAGGCAAAGGAAGCACAGTGGCGAAAGTAATTGATGGCAGCCTGGATCATCATTCATTAAATGGTATGGCAGGTGTGGCTAATATTGGTAATGATATCAACTGGTGCGGTCATCCTTTTGCACAGGCCAATTGGTATGCAATAGGAAGATTAGGCTGGGATTATAACCTTTCCAGCGAACAAATTGCGGAAGAATGGTTGCGGATGACCTATAGTAATAAAGCATCTTTTCTTACTGTAGCATCACAATTAATGCTGCAAAGCCGGGATATCATGGTCCAATACTCTAACCCGATCGGCTTACATCATATCATGGGCACCGGTCATCATTATGGCCCGGCGCCATGGGTTAATAACCTGAATCGCCCCGAGTGGAATCCTGTTTATTATCATAAAGCAGACAGCACGGGAATTGGTTTTAACAGAACCAGCACCGGGAGTAACGCTATTGCACAATATTTCCCGGAAGCCAGGAAACTTTGGGAAGATATCAATACCTGTGAAGAAAAAAACTTGTTATGGTTTCATCATGTGCCCTGGGATTTTACAATGAAAAGCGGCAGGACACTATGGGAGGAACTTTGCTATCAATATTATACAGGTGCAGAAAAAGTAAAACAAATGCAGCAAACCTGGAAAGGGTTACAATCATTTGTCGATAAAGACAGGTTTGAGCAGGTCAGGCAGTTACTGGCTGTACAATATGAGGAAGCGGTGTGGTGGCGGAATGCCTGCCTCCTGTATTTCCAGACCTTTAGCAAAAAACAGATACCCACAGTTTATGAGCAGCCAGACAAGCCGCTGGAGTATTATAAGAAACTACGTTTCCCCTATGCACCCGGTAATTAATTATACGCTTTGCAGATAAATATATTAACATGAAAAAAGTAGCAGTTGTAACAGGTGGTGGTTCAGGACTTGGATACGCCATTGCAGAACGATTTATCCAAAATGGTATTATCACCGTTATTGCAGGGAGGGACAAAGAGAAGCTGGACAAGGCCAAAAAAAATATGGGTGATCTCTGTCATGTACAAACCTGTGATGTAAGTGATCTTGCCTCCATTCCTCAATTTGTTCATAAAGTCATTGAGCAATTCGGTCAAATAGATATACTGGTGAATAATGCAGGCATCAACCAGAA
>JAEUVP010000297.1 GCA_016786805.1 Chitinophagaceae bacterium
AGGTTTTTTCAGCCCGGGACCTAACGGCAAGCTTCATTACAAATCTTTAAAAGACCTGGTTCCTGAAAAAGACAGGTCGTTTGGCGATGTCTGGGATATCGTTTCATTTAACAAGGATATCTATTTCCGGACTCCCACCAAGATATTTAAATACAGTAACGGAGCATTCTTAGCCTACAATGCACCGGCCGAATGGTCATTCCTTGGTCTATGCAATGAACGTCTTTATGCCCATGACCTTAAAAATGGTCTGTTCCTTTTTGAAAATAATACATGGAATCCTTTCGCTGGCAAAAGTGAGCTGCCTGCTAATGATATGATGACTTCAATCCTGTCAGTTAACAAAGACAGTGTTCTGATCACTACGCATAAAAACGGTTTATTCATCTTATCGGCAAAAGGCATCAGCAAGATCAATAACAGCAATACCGCCCTCTTTGAAAGGGAAAGGATCTATGCCGCCACTGCCGTTAACAAAGATTGGGTGGCACTGGCCACCAATAACAGCGGTATTTATATCACCGACTTTAAAGGACAGATCATCCAGACCTTTTCTAAATCTGAAGGATTACAGAATAACAATGTCCTGAGCATTTTTCTTGACCAGCAAAGTAACCTGTGGCTGGGTCTGAATAACGGTATAGATTTCATTGCGTATAACAGTGCAGTAAAGCATATCAGCCCTTATCCCCAGGATGGTTCCGGCTATACCGCCATTGTTCACAATGACAGGTTATATGCAGGCACATCTAATGGCTTATTCCAGGCCCCGCTTCAGCCAACCGAAGACCTGAGTTTCAGTAAGGGAAGTTTTTCGCTTGTTAATAATACAAGAGGGCAGATATGGGGGCTGGCGGAGATCAACGGTCAGTTACTATTGGGGCATCATGAAGGTGCATTTATTGTCAATCCAGACAAAGCAACACCCATATCGACAAGTCCCGGTCACTGGAATTTTTTACCCCTGTCAAATGTGTCGCCATCAGCCAGGATCGTATCAGGAAATTACCGGGGGTTAAAATTCTTTGATTATATCAACAACAGCTTTAAAGAAGGAGCCGTTCTTCCCGATTTTTTTGAATCATCCCGGTTCATTGCCACAGATAATGCTGATAATATCTGGGTTTCTCATCCTTACCATGGAGTGTATAAAGTTTCGCAGGGATCAAATCTGCAATACAACACCAAATTATATGCAGATAAAGAAGGCTTGCCTTCTGCTCTTGATAACCATATTTACAAAATCAAAAATGAGGTACTTGTTGCAACAGTAAAAGGAATATATGTCTACAACAAGAGCACCGACCGCTTTGAGCCTTCGGCGACTTATAAAAAAATATTCGGCGAGCAAAGTCTGCGGTACCTGAAAGAAGATAAAGCCGGCAATATCTGGTTCGTACACGAGAAAATGCTGGGCGTAGCTGACTATTCCGGTCAGACGCCTGTAGTGATCTACATGCCCGAACTGACGAATAAATTGCTGAGCGGTTTTGAGTTCGTCTACCCGGTCAACGAGAAAAATATTTTTGTGGGGGGCGAAAAAGGCTTTTTCCATATCAACTTTGAAAAATATAAAAAGAACAGCCCTGTATTTCAAACACAGATAAGACAGGTCCGGATCATTAATAATAAAGACAGTGTTTTATTTGGAGGGTATTTTGCCAATGTAAATGAAACACAGGTACAGGAGGAGAAAAGCATCAAGAGTATTGCCAATAACTGGCGCACTATTCATTTTGAGTTTACCTCCACCCTTTTTGGGCAACAAGACAATTTAGAATACAGCTATCGTTTAAAAGGGTTTGATAATAACTGGACAGAATGGTCAAAGAAAACAGAAAAAGAATATAATAACCTTCCTGCAGGCTCTTACAGCTTTGAAGTAAAAGCAAGGAACAACCTGGGCAATGAATCTGCAGTAAGTGTTTACACATTTAAAGTACTCCCTCCCTGGTACCAGGCAGCATGGGCTTATATTCTCTACCTGCTGATCGTATTAGCACTTGCCTTCTATATTTATAAATGGCAGCATAAAAAATTCATCCTTCAACAGGTAAAACACGAAGAAGAACAAAAGAAACAACAATACCTGCACCAACTGGAATTGAATAAAACCGAAAGTGAGTTGGTGGCATTACGAAACGACAAACTCCAGTCAGAGATCAATTATAAAAACTCAGAGCTGGCCACTTCGGCCATGCACCTGGTGCAAAAAGGAGAACTTATTTCCAAGATCCGTGGCGAGTTGTCGCAGGTAATGAAGGGAACAGATAACCAGCAGGTGATTTCAGAATTGAAAAAACTCGTCAAAGTATTGAGTGAAGATGACAAAATGGATAAGGACTGGGAACATTTTGCGCAGCACTTTGATAAAGTACATTCCGATTTTGTGGTGGGGTTAAAAGAAAAACATTCAACTATTACACCCAATGAATTAAAACTGTGTGCTTACTTACGGATGAATCTCTCTACCAAAGAGATCGCCCAGCTGATGGGTATTTCTGTGAGAGGTGTGGAGATTGGCCGCTACCGGTTACGAAAAAAACTGGGGATATCTTCAGAGACAAACCTGTTTGACTATCTTATCAATTTCAATAATAAAGCAAGCTGACGTATTTCACAGCCAAAACAATTCGTATCTTGTTTGCATATCTCTTATGAAAATAGTAAGCCGCCAAATATTGCTGACTGTTGTTTGCCTCCTGCTTAGCACCATCGCTTTCTCCCAGAAAAAAACCGCTTACGTTTCCGGCAAAATTGTGGACGATAATGAAAACCCGTTACCTGGTGTATCTGTTATCATCTTGGGCAAGCAAACAGGTATCAGCACCAACGACTCCGGCTATTTCCGCTTAGAAGTTCCGGCGGAAAAAGCCTTTGCCATTATCTTCTCTTATACTGGCAGAAAAACGGAACAAAAGAATTTCCTGTTGAATGAGAATGAAGAGGAAAAAATCAGCTTACGATTAGAAAAAGGTGAGAATGTGTTGCAGGAAGTGGTGATCACTGATCAGCGGGACAGAAGAGAAACCGGTTTGATCCGGCCTAATCCCAAAACGATCATCAATCTTCCGTCAGCCATTACCGGTGTGGAAAGCCTGATCAAGATCTTTGTTGGTTCCAATAATGAGTTAACATCACAATACTCTGTTCGTGGCGGCAGCTATGATGAGAACCTGATCTATGTAAATGATTTTGAAGTATTCCGTCCTTATCTTGTTAGGAACGGCCAGCAGGAAGGATTAAGTTTTATCAATCCTGAAATGGTACGGAATATCAATTTTTACAATGGCGGTTTCCAGGCAAAATATGGTGATAAGATGAGCAGTGTGCTGGATATACAATATAAAAGACCGAAACGCTTTGGGGGTTCTGCCTACGTGGGCATACTCGAACAGGGAGTGCAACTTGAAGGAATTGGGAAGAATAATAAATTCAGTTACCTGCTTGGCGCCCGTAACAGGAGTAATAAGAATTTATTAAGCCGCCAGGAAACTACCGGCAACTACGTTCCCTCTTCTTCAGATTTCCAGGCATTGATCAATTACCAGTTCAGTTCCAAATGGCAGGCTGAGTTTTTAGGGAATATTTCAAAAACAAAATTTTCGCTGGTTCCTGAATTCAGCCAGCTCACCTCTTCTGTTTTCTCTCCTTTCCTGAGCGTTAACCTGGGTGTTGATATATTCTTTGACGGCCAGGAAAAAGATGAGTACAGTACCAACATGCTGGGGCTCTCTCTGACTAACCAGGTCAGCCGAAAATTGAAATTAAAATGGATGGCCAGCCGTTTTGAGAATGATGAAAGAGAGAATATAGATATCACCGGTGCTTATTTATTTGGCGAGAGGGATTTTGATAAAAGTCAACCCACCTACGGGCTAATCATTAATCCATTAGGAGCAGGTGTGTACCAGAATTTTGCCCGCAATACATTGAATGTAGAAAACTGGAACCTTGCACATAAGGGAAATTATGACCAGGGACAACATGCCTGGCAATGGGGCTTAAGTTTTGATAAAACTACCATTGCCGATAAACTGAATGAATGGGAATACCAGGACTCGGCTGGTTATTCATTGCCGTATCAGCCCAATATGCTGCAATTAAACAAAGTCATTAAGTCAACCACTGATCTTGACATCAACAAATTTTCCGGGTATATCCAGGATAACATATTGTTGGGAGACTCATCGCATAACACTACTGTAACAACTGGTGTTCGTTTCAATTATAATTCATTGAACCAGGAATTATTGATAAGCCCACGGGTCGGTGTCAGTTGGAAACCCAACGGCAAAAAAGATATTGTGTTCCGTGCATCTGCCGGTATGTACAACCAACCACCCTTCTACCGGGAATTAAGAAGATATGACGGTACAGTAAACACAAAACTGAAAGCACAAAAAAGTATACAGGGAGTTGCCGGTTTTGATTATAATTTCCCGGGGCTTGCCGGCAAACCAATGCGGTTAACGACAGAGCTTTATTATAAGCATATGACCGATGTAGTGCCTTATGATATTGACAATGTCCGTATCCGCTATTTTGGAGAGAACGTAGCCAAAGCCTATGCAGCCGGTATTGAAATGCGGTTGTTTGGTGAGCTGGTAAAAGATGCCGAAAGCTGGATCAGCCTCGGCTTTATGCGGAGTAAAGAAGATATTGAGGGTGATACCTACAAGGAATATACACTAAATGATTTCAATGAACCTATTGATAGTGTAACCAAAGAAAAAGGCTGGGTACGCCGGCCCACTGACAGGCTGATCACTTTTGGGATGTTCTTCCAGGACTACCTGGCCACGAACAAGAATTTTAAAATGTACCTGAACTGGTTGTATGGAACTAATCTTCCTTATAATATTCCGAACAGTGTAAAATACAGGAACGGTTTAGAGATACCTCCTTATATACGGGTCGATATCGGGTTCAGTGCTTTATTATTAGACAGCGACCGCAGCAAACGGCGCAGTCATAGCCCGTTCAGAAGTTTTGAAAGTATATGGGCCAGCCTGGAAGTATTTAACCTCATCGACCGGCCCAATACTATTTCCTATTTACTGGTAAAAGATTTCTCCAATACAGTGTACACTATGCCCAACCGGTTAACACCAAGATTAGTGAATTTCAAGATTGTGGCAAGATGGTAAACAGTATATGAAATTATTTTTTCTACATATACTGACCGCTTCATTACTCCTTAGCACTCCCGCTTTTTCCCAGGTCAGCAAGCATAATATTGAGCTTGGAATTGGCGCAAGTAAAGGATATAATTTCCTGTCGGCAACAAAGACCGGATGGAGTGGTGATGTGGGCTATATCGTCATGCTGTCATTAAGTAATGCTATCACTCTCAACGCAAACTTTACATCTTTCCGTACAGGATCAGCCAGTGGGTTTCGTTACAGGAATGAATTCAGAACTCTGACTGCGGGTTTACGCCATCGTTTTTCGGAAATAGTTTATACCAGTATTTCTATAGGCGGCGCTTCAATTCTTAAATCATCAGGTAGTGAAACATTTGCCGGAATAGCACAAATAAGATCTGGCGTTTTACTACCGTTAAAAAGCAATAGTATTGACATTTCAATTTTACTAAACCAGGCCACAGATAAAACAGGCTGGTTGGGTATCCGCATCGGAACAGTTCTGCCCGTCAATAAGCGAAGAACATTGGCAAAAAAATAAATCATTTCACCGGTATCTCAATCAGTAATGCAAAGCCTTTACCCGGTTGGGTCTCAATGCTGGCCTTACCGTTAAAAATGCTGACACGTCCCTTGATGTTACGGATACCAATCCCATCCGTTGCTTGACCAGCTTCCATACCCTGCCCGTCATCAGCTATCTTCATGTGGAAGGTGCCGTTTTCATTCCGGAGGATAATCGTTACATTTTTAGCCTTTGCATACTTTATGATATTAGTGCATTGCTCCTGGGCTATACGGTAGATCGCTATCTTGCGTTGCCTGTCCAGCAGTTTTTCTTTAAACTCTTTGCTTTCTATAGCTATTGCAATCTCTGAGGCAAAAAACATCTCATGGGTCATTTGCTTTAGTTGTTTAGGCAGGCTTTGTAAACTCAGATCAGGTGTAACCAGCGAATGCGACAATTTCCTGTTTTCATCAATAGCATGCTGCAGGTTATCGACACAGGAACCGACAAGTTTATTATTCTCCTCCGGGTGATCTCTGACAATTGACAACAATAGTTTAGTCCCTACCAATATCTGGTTCACATTATCATGCAATTCCTGTCCGAGGTAATTACGTTCTTTCTCCTGGGCTTCCAGTGCTGTTTCAGTGATCCTGATCTGTTCCAATTTTTGTTGCCGGGCTAAGTCTTCTTCCAGTTGTCTTTTCTCAGTAATATCATATCGTATGGCCAGATATTGGTAGGGTTTACCGTTCTCCCCGAGGAAAGGAACAATCGTAGTATCAGACCAATGCAGCTTTCCATCCTTTGCTATATTACACACCTCCGCATTTAATACTTTTCCCTTTTGAATGGTTTGCCAGAAATGTTGCCAGAAGGAAGCAGGATGAACTTTGGAATTAAGTACCCGGTGGTTCTGCCCCACTATTTCCTCTTTTTTATAGCCATATAACTTACAAAATTTATCATTCACATAAGTGATAGTACCTTCTTCATCAGCAAAAGAAACGGTAGCAGA
>JAEUVP010000305.1 GCA_016786805.1 Chitinophagaceae bacterium
GCTTCATTGCTGAGATCATAGTAGCGTTTCATCGCATCCTGCACAGTTCTTGGCGCCGGTGAAACACCGCCATTGTTCAGGTTGATCAGCGATGGCGATACCGTGAAGGATTGCTGGATATAATACCAGAAATCCTCTTCCGTAGCCAGGTCTTCCGGTGAAACTCCTTCTGCATCCCGTATTGCCGCATCCAGGTTGCGGCTCCAGGCAGGCTGATTGAAAGAAGCTAAAAAAGCAGTAGCGGAAAAAGCTCCTGCTTTACGGATAAAAGAACGGCGGTTGGTTGCCATGTTGATTGTTTTGAAACTAAATGTAATGAAAAAAAGGGCTGCAAAATGCCCCACAAAGAACAGGACGATAGGTGTGCGACGCAACGATGCTGCCATTGGCACAACAGTTGGTCACCTGATCAAAAAAAACTAACTTCCAATTTGCCTGCCCGTAGCAGGTTTTATTAAATTTTTTATATGCGAATTTTAGAGCTGAAAGTGCTGAAAGGCCCCAATTACTGGAGTGTCCGTCGTCCGAAACTGATACAGATGAAGCTGGACCTGGAGGAACTGGAACAAAAACCCACCAATGAGATCGACGGTTTCCGGCAGCGGTTAGAAAAAATATTGCCTTCTCTATACGAACATCGTTGCAGCGAAGGACAGCCGGGTGGTTTTTTCAGCCGGGTGGATGAAGGCACCTGGATGGGCCATGTGATCGAACATATCGCATTGGAAATACAAACACTGGCAGGAATGGATTGTGGTTTTGGCCGTACAAGAGGAACCGGTGAAAAAGAAGGCGTCTACTATGTCATCTTCAGTTATATGGAAGAAGATGCAGGTGTGTATGCGGCAAAAGCATCCGTAAGAATTGCCCAGGCCCTTGTTGATGGCACTGACTATGATCTTGAAAAAGACATACAAGAAATGCGGGAGATACGGGAAGATACAAGACTGGGACCTTCCACCGGCTGTATTGTAGATGAAGCGGCCAAAAGAGGTATTCCTTTTATACGCCTGAACAAACAAAGCCTGGTACAATTAGGCTATGGTGTGAATCAAAAAAGAATAAGAGCAACGATTGCTTCCACCACCGGTAATATTGCCGTTGATATTGCCTGTGATAAAGAAGAAACAAAAGCATTACTGGAAGCGGCAGAGATACCGGTACCAAGAGGTACGGTGGTCAAGACTGAAATAGGATTAGATGAAGCGATTGAAAAATTTGGTTACCCGCTGGTGATAAAACCTATTGATGGTAACCATGGAAAAGGCAACACCACCAATATTACCAACCGGGAACAGGCCATCAAAGCCTTTGAAGCAGCCAAAGTCTACAGCCGCAATGTGATCGTGGAAAGATTCATCACGGGTTATGATTTTCGCTGCCTGGTGATCGATTATAAATTTATCTGTGCCGCATTAAGAACTCCCGCTTCTGTAGTTGGTGATGGCGTGCACAATATTCAATGGCTGATAGAAGAAACGAATAAAGATCCCCGCCGTGGTTATGGACATGAAAAAGTGCTGACGCAAATAACCATTGACCAGTTCACTCAAAAAATGCTGGATGATTTGGGTTATACACTGGAAACAATCCCGCAAAAAGATGAACGGGTGTTATTAAAACCAACGGCTAATCTTTCAACCGGCGGTACGTCCATTGATGTAACAGATGAAGTGCACCCGGCCAATGTGTTCATGTTTGAACGAATAGCCAGGATCATTGGTCTTGATATCTGTGGCATTGACGTTATGGCGATGGATCTTCGTACGCCTGTTTCAGAAAACGGTGGTGCCATCCTGGAAGTAAATGCTGCCCCGGGTTTCCGGATGCATATTGAACCGGCTGAGGGTCTTGCCAGGAATGTGGCTGAACCCGTAGTAGATATGCTTTTCCCAAGAGGAAGCGCCGGACGAATTCCCATCATTGCTGTAACAGGTACGAATGGCAAAACCACCACCACCCGGTTAACAGCCCATATTGCCAAAAGTGCGGGTAAAAAAGTTGGCTATACCACAAGCGATGGTGTATATATCCAGAACCAGCTGATGATGAAAGGTGATTGTACCGGCCCCATCAGTTCTGCCTTTGTATTGAAAGATCCTACTGTTGATTTCGCTGTATTGGAATGCGCAAGGGGTGGTATTTTAAAATCAGGCCTGGCTTTTCAGAATTGTGAAGTGGCCATTGTTACCAATGTGGCAGCTGATCATATGGGACTCGGCGGTATCAATACGCTGGAACAAATGGCTAAAGTGAAAGCAGTGGTACCCGAAACTGTTTTCCCTCATGGCTATGCGATATTGAATGCAGATGATGACCTGGTGTATAAAATGAAAGAGGACCTGAAATGCAATGTGGCTTTATTCAGCATGGATGAAAATAACCCACGGATAAAAGCCCATTGTGGTGGCGGAGGATTAGCCACTGTGTTTGAGAATGGTTATGTCAGCATCATGAAGGGAACCTGGAAAATCAGGGTGATGCCCGTAAAAGATATACCACTCACCTATGAAGGAAAAGCCGTGCATAATATTGCAAACTGTTTACCGGCAATACTCGCCACATATTTATTCAGGGATATAACGATTGAAGATATTCGTTCAGCTTTAGTATCGTTTGTTCCTTCCTCCACGCAAACACCGGGGCGATTGAATTTCTTCCATTTCAAACAATTCACCATGCTGGCGGACTTTGCGCACAACCCGCATGGGCTGAAACTGCTTTGTGATTTTATCAGCAAACTGGATTACCCGAGTCGTATCGGGGTTATTTCCGGTACCGGCGACCGGCGGGATGAAGATATTCGTGAATTGGGAGAAATCTCAGCCCGCTATTTTGATGAGATCATTATCCGCTGCGATAAAAATCTCCGTGGCCGTAGTGCCGATGAGATCATTGAACTGCTTCAGCAGGGCATTAATAGTGTAAATCCGGATATACCAACGGTTGTCATTCCTAACGAGGACCAGGCACTGGATTATATTTATGACAATCCTAAACAGGGAGCTTTATACACCATCATGTGCGATGTGGTGGCAAGGGCATTGGACAAGATCAGGGAATTGAAAGAAAGAGAGGAAAGAGAAGGGATTTCGGCTTCCCATCCGGCATAAATTCTTTTAAAAACCATTTGGGAGGAAAGCAGCTTAGCCCTATTTTTGCACTCCCAATTGCGAAATTGGCTCTTTCAGAGTGATTGACCCATGGTGTAACGGTAGCACTACAGATTTTGGTTCTGTCTGTTAAGGTTCGAATCCTTATG
>JAEUVP010000344.1 GCA_016786805.1 Chitinophagaceae bacterium
CATCAAGGCAGGTGGTGCCGCTTCATCGGTAAAATGAAAACCATTCTCCCCGGTTTGTGCAATGATGGTTTCCATCCGGTCGCAAAGTAAGGAAGCAGCAACTGGTTCGTACAATTTGATATAATCTAAGGAGATATCACAGAAAGTACATTTACCCCAGTAGCAGCCATGCGCCATGGTGAGTTTGTTCCAGCGGCCATCACTCCATAAACGGTGCATAGGATTCGCTACTTCAATGGCAGAGATGTATTGATCCAAATAGAAATCACTATAATCGGGTGTGCCCACTTCGCCCTGTTTATAATCAGCGCAGGCTGTATTATTTAAATAAACCAATTTTCCATTGACTAAAGTGAAGGTCCGTTTCAGTTCCTTCACGGTTTTTGTTCCTTCCACATGCGCAATGATATTCTCAATGGGAGCTTCACCATCATCTAATGAAATAAAATCAAAGAACTCAAATACCCGTACATCCGATAAAGAACGTAATTCGGTATTGGCAAATCCACCGCCCATCGTGGTTTTAACAGCAGGGTGATTTTGTTTGATCCATTGGGCACAGCGGAAAGCTGTATATAAATTTCCCGGGAAGGGAACTGAGATTGCAACCAGTTTAGGCTGTACCTGCTGCATTTTCGCTTCCAGTATCCCGATCAGTAACGTATCAATGAAACTGAAAGGTTGTTGTAAGGCCATATAGAGCTCATCAAAGCTGTTGGCCGAACGTCCGAGTTTTTCTGCATAGCGGCTGAATCCAAAATGTTCATCCACGCATTCTTTGATCAGGTCAGACAGGTCTTCAAGATATAAAGTGGCAATATGTTTGGCTTTATCCTGTATACCCATGCTGCCAAAAGCCCAGGTAAGATCATCGAGTTGCGCAAAACGGGAAGCTTCGGGTAAGAAATCCCGTTTGCAGATTAAATTGGCCAGTGTCGGGTTTTTCCCCTGCAGAAAAAGAATGACTGCATCAATGGTATGAATATACTCCTGTTGCAGGGAAATGATTCGTTCGGCATTTGCTGATAATTCTTTGCCGGTCCTGACCTGGGCAAACATTTTTTGCAGCCCCTCTTTACAAAACAAGGCAACCGTTACTTCAATCCCGAAATCAGCCTGGTAACAGGAAATATTTTTGGTATTCAGAAAACCTTTCAGGTAGGCGGTGGCCGGGTAGGGTGTATTCAGTTGTGTGAACGGGGGAGTAAGCAAAAAAACGGTTGCGGCCAATTCGGTTGATTTAAGCCACAAAACTATTCATATTCGGGTAAAGAAGGCAATATTGTGGGATTTGCTTTATTGATTTTGAGTTATTGAGACGAATCTGGTCTCGCTGGTTTATCGCCACAATCACGTTCAATTATTACTTCTTCCTTTTTTTCTATCCCCAGTTCGATACCTTCTATCTTACTGGAATAGAGGGCGGCTCTAATTTTTTCTTCTGTTGTTTCCTTAATATTAATTTCTATTATTTGTTCTTTTTTTATTCTAAACTCATTGATGCCATAATACATTTTCCTTCCTTTACTGCCAAAAGCAAAGAGAATAGCTCTCTCATCGAGGAATAAAGGAATACCGTCCTTGATCTTATCAAAATAATACCTGCCATTACTTTCCGCATTTAACACTGACAACATTTTATTACGGGGTATAAAAAGATAAATATGAAGGTTTTGCTCCATTTTTAGCTCTGTTGCTGACGAAACCAATACTTCCAGTTTGACGTTTACCGTTCCCGGATAGCCCTCTACATAGGCATCCACATTATACCAACCTAATGTCTTTATCTCGAAATCATACATACCATTAGTGGGATTGGGATCGGTAAAGCCCCTCCTGAGCCCCTCCAAACTTTCTGGGGAAACGGGTTCCCTTTCAGCTGTGTCCATAGCCGGAATATCTTCTTCCATGTTAAAAAAGGATTGCTCATTTTTTGTTGAAATGTAGATTGTATCATTTCCACATGGAGTTGAATTATAAAATCCAGAATCGCTTTGATTTGAAATAGAGTCTCTGGTGCGGCTTTCTTTTTCCCAGACTTTAGTGAGACTATCTCTTTTCCATTTTTCTTCTTCTTTGGCACCTGGTCTGTTAGTTTCGTTTTTTATATAATCCAGTATAGCATTAACACCATCCTGGCCAAGATCCGGGAACGCAGTCATCATCGACCCAAATTTTCGTTTAAGATCTTGCGTATAAGGATCGCCAGCCATAAAGGAAGCAGGGTTACTGATATACTCATGTATTTTTTTACGGTCTTTCCAGGGGCCTCTTGTTTCTACGCCAGTTAATGCTGGCCCTGTTCCATCTGTAAAAATTGAATGGCAAGGAGTACATTTAGCAAAATGAGTTTTTCCGATTATCCAGTTTTTCATTTGTGGTGTGGTGTCTGCCGGTTCAGGAGCTGTCCAGTTAATAGTTCCACTGTCTGTTTCAGCACCTTTAAAAATTTGCATCCCGGGATCATAATAATCATTAGGAATTGAAACTTTAATCGGTTTTAGCAGAGTAACGGCTGTATCTTTTTCAGCTGTATTTATATAGATCATTCCACCACTCCTCAACGGTTTTCCGTTTGATTCTGTTATTAATCCTGCCGCTAAAATCTCAGCGGCGGAGAAAGCTTCCCTGATTTCTAATGTTAGCTGACCGTCAATACTGAAAGAACCTGCATCTATAGTTACTAATGAACCATGTAAAGTTTTTAAAGTGGTCTCTTTTTCAGTATTAATTGTAAATAGCTGGCTCGCCAGCATATTTTCATCAAAAGGTTCCGGTTTTTTATTAGACATGCAGGAAAAAAATACAACCGGTGATAGCAGCAAGATGATTCTTTTCATGAATTAGGTTTGGTAGATGACAGAGCTATTTATATATAAAACGTTTGTTATGAGGTATGACTTATTTAACTATTACCTGTATCACATGGTCAATCGTTCCTTCTCCGGGATATTCCGGGTAAATAAAAACGCCTTCCGGTACTTTACTCCATTTTAGTTTTTTACCTGTGCCCATTATCTCTGCTGAAGTAATCGTTTCATTGAATCCCGGCAAGAGAATGAATGGCGTTGACGGAGCCTGCAGCATATGCAGGTAGATAGTTTTACCATTTCTTGTAGCCACACCCCATTGTTGCGGGGACATCAGTTTA